>CANGNU010000010.1 GCA_947455365.1 Rickettsiales bacterium
AGCAATATAAGAATCGCAAGATCTAAAATTTAAAATTAAACAATGACTACAAAAATTGTTGCCATCCTCAACCTTACTCCCGACTCATTCTCCGACGGTGGAAAATTCAATCAGCCAAATTTTGCCCTAATGCATTTGCAAAAAATTTTGCAAGAAGGTGCTGATGTAATTGATGTTGGCGCAGAATCAACTCGCCCCAACGCTACAGCCATCAGCTCTGAAGAGGAGTGGCTGCGTTTGGAAAAAATTTTACCGCAAATAGTTGCAATGGTAAAAAAATTTAATCGCGATAATTCTAAGCAAGTTGAAATTTCTATCGATACCTATCACACGCTTACGGCCAGAAGGGCTTGCGAGCTTGGTGTGCAAATTATAAATGATGTTAGTGGCTTAATTGACGACGAAATGATTGCCCTAATTGCAGAAAAAAAAGTGCAGACAGTTTTTATGCATAGCCTCTCAGTGCCCGCCAATCCTGAGATTATCATCAATAAAGCGCTAAATGTTACGCAAGAAATTTTGCGCTGGGCTTTTGCAAAAATTGCGCAACTAGAAAAAAAAGGCATTGAAAAATCGCAATTAATTTTTGATCCGGGCATAGGTTTTTCTAAGGACGGTGAGCAATCACTAAGAATAATAAAAAACATCGCAACCTTCAAAAGCCTTGGCCTGCCTATTTATGTTGGTCATTCTAAAAAAAGTTTTCTTGATGAATTAAAAGTTGATGGCCTGTTAAACACTAGAGAGAGCAGGGCGGAAAAGACGCTGATAATTTCTAAATATCTCGCCGAAAAAGGTGTGGATTTTATCCGCGTTCACGATGTTGCGGAAAATAAAAAGGCGATAATTTTATCAAAAGAAAAAAATTAGACTTAACCTTGTAATTCAAAAGGCCAATTATTAAATCAGAACCATCGCGTTAAAAATCTAATAATTAAATTAAAAATTTATGAGCAATAAAGTAATTGGAATTGACTTGGGCACTACAAACTCGTGCGTTGCCATCATGGAAGGTGGTAATGTAAAAGTTATTGAAAACTCGGAAGGTGCGCGCACTACGCCTTCAATTGTGGCGTTTTTGGCGAACGGCGAACGCACTGTGGGCGCGTCGGCTAAACGACAAGCGGTGACTAATCCGCAAAATACGGTTTTTGGCATTAAGCGCTTAATTGGTCGCCGTTTTGATGATCCAATTACTGCTAAAGATAAAGACCTTGTGCCTTACAAAATTGCAGCTTCAGGCAATGGCGACGCGTGGGTTGACATTAAAGGCGAAAAATTCTCGCCAAGCCAAATTTCTGCTTTCACTTTGATGAAAATGAAAGAAACGGCAGAAAGTTATTTGGGCGAAAAGGTGGAAAAGGCCGTTATTACTGTGCCGGCCTACTTTAACGACTCGCAACGCCAAGCTACTAAAGATGCTGGTAAAATTGCTGGTTTAGATGTTTTGCGCATCATCAACGAGCCTACAGCGGCGGCACTTGCCTACGGTATGGATAAAAAACAAGCGCAAAAAATTGTCGTATATGATTTAGGTGGCGGTACTTTTGATGTATCGGTGCTTGAAATTGGCGACGGCGTGTTTGAGGTGAAGGCTACAAACGGCGATACTTTCTTGGGTGGTGAAGATTTCGACATGCGCATTTTGCAATTTTTAAACGAAGAATTTCAAAAAACTAATTCGGTTGATTTGCAAAAAGACCCACTTGCCCTGCAACGCTTGAAAGAAGCGGCTGAAAAGGCAAAAATTGAGCTTTCATCTTTAATGGAAACTGAAATTAATCTGCCTTACATTACTGCCGACGCAAGCGGCCCTAAGCACTTGAATGTGAAGCTTACTCGCGCTAAGCTTGAGCAGTTGGTTGATGATTTAATTCAGCGCACCATTAAGCCATGCGAAAATGCCTTGCAAGACGCTGGCCTCAAGGCTGCAGAGATTGATGAAGTTATCCTTGTTGGCGGCATGACTCGCATGCCAAAAGTGGTTGAAATTGTTAAAAAACTTTTTGGCAAAGACCCAAGCAAAGGCGTTAACCCTGACGAAGTTGTTGCAATTGGCGCAGCCATACAGGGCGCGGTTCTACAAGGCGATGTGAAAGATGTATTATTGCTTGATGTAACTCCGCTTTCACTAGGAATTGAAACAGCAGGTGGCGTGTTTACTCGCTTAATCGACCGTAACACGACAATTCCAACTAACAAAAGCCAAGTTTTCTCTACTGCCGCCGATAACCAAACCGCGGTTACCATCAAGGTTTTCCAAGGCGAGCGCGACATTGCGGTGCATAATAAAGTTCTTGGTGAATTTAACTTAGAAGGAATTCCACCTGCTAGACGCGGCATGCCACAAATTGAAGTGTCGTTTGATATCGACGCGAACGGCGTGGTTAAAGTGTCGGCGAAGGATAAATCGACTAATAAAGAGCAGCAAATTCGCATTCAATCTTCGGGTGGTTTGTCTGATGCAGAAATTCAAAAAATGGTGAAAGATGCTGAGGCCAACGCTTCGGCGGATAAAGCCAAGAAAGAATTGGTTGAAGCCAAGAACCACGCCGATTCTGCGGTGTATGAAGCTGAGAAAAACTTGAAGGAATTTGCTGAAAAAATTCCTGCAGAAGTTAAATCTGCAATTGAAGCGGAAGTGCAAAAAACTAAAGATGTGTTGGCGAAGGCCGATGCTACTGCCGCCGAGTTTAAAGCGGTTACAGAAAGTTTAATGCAAGTTATGATGAAAATTGGTGATGCGATGAATGCTGGCGGCGCTGGAGGTTCTTCTGGCAATCCAATGGAAGACATGATGAAAGGCGCTGCAGGCAATGCTGGCGCGGCTTCACATGATTCATCTTCATCAGATAAAGAAAAAGTTGTTGATGCAGAATATGAAGAAGTGAAAGACGATAAAAAATCTTCGTAAGATTCTTTGTATTAGCTTTTTAAAAAAGGCGGGCCATGTGCTCGCCTTTTTTATATTGCTCCATAAAAAATAAGAGATATGAAATTAAAGGAATTTATTTGTGATGCAGTTAATCAAATTTGTGACGCTGTTATTGAGGTTAGTGATGATGTTGCTAAAAAGACAAATAATCATCCAATTGCTCCAGCTCGTGTTGAGGGAGTTTTGAGAACAGATTACAGTCTTATTGATTTTGAAATATCTACAACCGTAAGAGAAGAACAGCAGACTAACGGAGAGATTAAAAGTGAAATAATTGTTATTAGTGTTAACGGCAATAAAAATGATTTAAAAGAAAATCAAATTGTAACAAAAATTAAATTTTCTTTACCCGTATTGTTTCAGGCTTTAAAAAAACCAAAATAGTTTGACTAGAATTTTTTAAACTAACCACACCACAAACCATGCTAATCTTCATCGACGAATCAGGCGACCCCAGATTCAAAACCCACAAAGGCTCAAGCGGCAATTTTGTTATCGCACTAATAATTTTTGATGACGAATTAGAAGCGGAAGAAACCGCGCTAAAAATTAAAAAACTTCGCCGCGATTTAAAAAAAGCTGACAAATTCGAATTCAAATTCAACAAGTGTAATAAAGAGTTCCGCGCCCTATTTCTTAACGCTGTCAAAGACTGCAAATTTCGCATTCGCGCAATAGTATTTTGTAAAGATTTAATTTATAGCAACCACCTTCGTTCATCAAAAGATAGTTTCTACAATTTTGCATTAAAGCAAGTTTTGAAATATAATGGCGACAGCATAGCGCAAGCGAAGATTAGGCTTGACGGTAGTGGTGATAGAAATTTCAAACAAAATTTAATCAACTATTTAAGAACAAATTTAAACTCAGAAGAAAAACAAGTTATAAAAAATTTGCGCTTTCGTGATTCAAATAAAGATGTGTTGATTCAATTATCTGATATGGTTGCTGGTAGTATCAGAAGATTTTATGACAAAGAAAGTAATGATTATGAAGTTTATCGTAAGATAATTAAGGCGAGAGAGGAGAATGTGTGGGAGTTTAAGTAGCGACTCAATTCCTATCTTAGAGTAATCTAAGAACGCACACCGTACGGTGACAGTTCGGAAGTTGAGTCTTTGTGCTTGGCATTTTAAAGTGGTAAACGAAATTTGCAACCTGAATTTATCTTAATTTTTGTGGCTTCGCTTCTTTATTTATCGCTTCAGCCTTAAACCCCAACGCTTTTACGCCGAAAATTGCGTCCATTTGCAGTAAATCTAGGGCGATAATTGACCGTAACACGACAATTCCAGTGCATAAAAGCCAAGTTTTTCTACTGCGGCCGAGTTTAAAGCAGTAACTGAAAGTTTGCAGAATATGAAGAAGTGAAAGACGATAAAAAATCTTAGCAAATTAAGATTCTTTCGTTAGTTTTGCAGGGTCTTGGGCTTTATGCTCAAGACCCTTTTTTGTTGGTAATTTATTTGAAGGTAATTGATTTTATGATATCAGATGAAGAATGGGCGATAAATATTTTTATAGAAAATATACGCAATTTAGAATTGGCAGAAAATGCTCTAGAGTTAGCGCGATACATTGCTGAATGCAATAATAGCAAGCATTTGGCGCAGATTAGTCAGGCGCATCATCTTGTTTGTGAGGCAAATGAAAATCTTATAAAATTAATTGCCGCAGAGATAAGAAATGAAGTTGTCGATAAAATTGGCAAAACTTTAATTGCAGAAAATATTATTAAAGCAATTGCCTTAATTAATGATGCGCAAGATGAAGTTTTTAAAAAAGCAGAATTAATCAAGATGCTTGAAACCTGCGTCATAGCTTTCTCTGCAAAAAAAATTACAGAAATTTTTCTTATCATAAAAAAAGATCAAGCCCAATTCCTTGAAAAAGTTTTATTATTAAATGAAATATGTCAAAACTGGTACTTGAGGCAATAAGAAGGGGTCATCGCGTCAACGCTTCTGCTCAAAAATTTATAGAAAATCTTGCAAAATCTACTTCCAATACAAGCGGAGAAACGACATCTTTGGTGGCCTCTGTTCCAATATTGCCGCCACCCGCTTCAGTTTCCAAAGCTCTTAGTGAAAGCTGTAATGATGCGGAATCAGAAATTTGTTATTATGGTTCGCGTAGTTCTTTTGGTGCAGAAAAGTTGCAAAATGCAACGATGCAATATTACAAAAAAAGTGGTTTTAAGGTAGATGGCTCTAGGCCAATATTTACCCATTCAGAACATGATCTGGTTTTAATTTTGGCCAAAAAGTTGGCAAGAGACAATAGGTCAGCAATTATGACGGTTCCAACATTTGGCTTGTTTTTTGGCGCTCTTGTACGCGAAGGGGTGAATGTTAATCTTGCGAAACTAAGTCAGGATAGTGACTGGAAGCTAACCCCAGAAATATTGCGCAATGCCTTGTCTGCCGAAGAAAATTCTAATTCAGGAATGTTTTTCTTTATAAATCCCGATAATCCAACTGGAAAATCTTATTCAAAGCAAGAAATTGAAGGCATTGCACAAGAATTTTTGGGTTATAATGATTGGCGCAAAAGCAAGGGAAAAGATTTGATGATGGTATTTTCAGACGAAGCTTCTCGCCGCATAATGCTAAATTCAAACAAAGATTTCTTCAGTCTTGGTGCGGTTCAAGGTATGGAAGAATTTACTTTTACTTCATCTACCTCATCAAAAGATTTGGCGCCCGGAATTGCAATTTCTCATGCGGTTGGTCCTAAAGAAATAATAGAAGAATTGCTGAGTCCTTATGATGGAAAAATATTGCCCGACATGCTGACTGCAGACCGTTACGGCCCATCTTATCCTTCGCAATATCTTTTAACTGAAATATTTAATGGCACTTATCAGAAAGATTTTGACGATCATCTTGAGGAGTCGGTAAAAATTTATATTAAAAATTTAGAATCTATCACCAATTTTGTTGATGAAATAAATTCAAAGCTTGAGAAAAAATTTGGAGAAAGCGCTAACAAAGAAAAGTTTCTAGAGCTTGTAACCAAGCCAGATGGAGGCTTGCAATGTCTTATTCAGGCCAAGGGGCTTTTGGGCATGAATTTTCCACAAAATTATCAACATAAATTAAATTTTTCGCAAAGGAAAATTGAAGGTGGTATTGATTTGGCGGAATATTTGCAAGAAACCGCGGGGGTGAAAATATTGACAGGGGAATATTGTGGTTTTGATAAGGAAGAAATGATGTTTCGCGTAACTATTAGTAAAGAGCCAAAAATATTGGAAAAGGCATTTAATCAAATTTTAAATTCTTTAGAGCGCCTTGATTCTGGCCTAGAGAATTGTGTTTCTAGCGGCGTTGTGTCAAATTCGCAGGCTGTGCAGGTTGGCTCTAATCAGAAAGGCGAGGCTTCTCGTTCTTAATTGGTTGCGCTGCATTTGCAGATTTAAACCCCAGCGCCACCAAATAAACCTCGGAAGAGTCTTTGCGCGAAGATTCTGGCTTGAAATAATTCACCTTCTCAAAATTTTTGCGCAGAATTTTTACTAAATCATCAGAATTTCCGCCTTGAAAAAGCTTGCCAACAAAACAGCCGCCTTTGCTCAAGATTTTTTCTGCCAACAGCAGCGCATCTTCCAACAAAGTGATAATTCGTAAATGGTCGAGAGAAGCGTCGCCTGTAGTGTTGGCAGCCATGTCAGAAAGGACAATATCGCAGCCATCACGGCCAGTTTGTTCGCGCAATAATTCAAGAATTTTTTCTGGAGCGTCTTCGGCAAGAAAATCTTGCTGGATAAATTTTACACCGGGAATGGCGTCCATTTGCAGTAAATCAAGGGCGACAACTTTTCCGGCGCCAACTTTTTCAACGGCAATTTGGCTCCAACCACCCGGAGCGGCGCCAAGATCAACAGTAACTTTGCCTTTTTTGAGAATTTTAAATTTGGTGTCAATTTCAATCAGCTTGAAAGCAGCGCGGGAGCGGTATCCAGCGTCTTGCGCCTTTTTAACGAATGGGTCGTTAATTTGCCGCAGCAGCCATTTTTGCGAGGATTTTTTCAGGCGTTTGGCTTTTTTCAGCGAGTTAACTTTTCTGGGCATTGGTTTTTATATTTTTATTTATCGGCTAAAATGAGTTTACGGCTAATTTTAGCCGATAAATGCGTAAAAATTTATTCCCACTCAATAGTGCCGGGAGGCTTAGAGGTGTAGTCGTAAACCACCCTGTTAATACCACGAACTTCGTTGATAATTCGCGTCGTAACATTGCATAAAAATTCTGATTCAAAGCGATAAACATCGGCGGTCATGCCATCGATAGAAGTAACGGCGCGTAAGGCTAGCACATTTTCATAAGTGCGGCCATCGCCCATTACACCGACGGTTTTTACAGGAAGAAGTACCGAGAATGCTTGCCAAATCTCGTTGTAGAGGCCAGCTTTGCGAATTTCGTCAATGTAGATTGCGTCAGCTTCTTGCAAAACTTTAACCCGCGCTTCAGAAATTTCGCCAAGAATTCTGATGGCTAATCCCGGACCGGGAAAGGGGTGGCGACCAACTACCAATTCAGGTAGGCCAAGCTCGCGACCTAGTTCGCGCACTTCATCTTTAAACAGCAGCCTTACGGGCTCTAGCAGTTTCAGCTTCATGTCTTTGGGTAAGCCTCCAACATTATGGTGTGATTTTATGGTGTGGCTGGCGCCTTTACTAGGGTGGGCTGACTCAATTACATCGGGGTACAAGGTGCCTTGCGCAAGAAAATCTACATCTTTAATTTTGGCAGATTCTTTATCAAAAACCTCAATGAAAGTTTTGCCAATAATTTTGCGTTTTTGTTCAGGGTCAGAAATGCCTGCAAGCTTAGAAAAGAAAAGCGCCTTGGCATCAACATAAACCAAGTTTATTTTAAAATTTTTAGCAAAAACGGTTTTTACTTCTTCTGCTTCGCCTTTGCGCAACAGGCCGTGATCGACAAAAATGCAGGTTAATTGCTTGCCAATTGCCTCATTAATTAATGCCGCAACAACAGATGAATCGACGCCACCACTAAGCCCGCAGATTACATGTTTATTACCAACGGTTTCTTTAATGCGAACAATTTCTTCATCTTTGAAGTTGCTCATATTCCAACTTGGCTTGCATTTGGCAATGTTGACGACGAAATTTTTCAGCATGGTTTTGCCATCGAGAGAGTGCACCACTTCTGGGTGGAATTGCACCCCATAAATTCTGCGCTCTTCATCAGAAATGGCAGCGAATGGCGCGTTGCTTGACTTGGCAATGGGTTTGAAGCCAGCAGGAATTTTTTCTACTTTGTCGCCGTGGCTCATCCACACTTGGCTGAGGCGCTTTGCATTGGCAATTTTTTCAAGGCCAGATTTTTTAGTGATAGCCTTTCCAACCACTGTTTTGGCGGCTTTACCAACGCCTTTGAATAAAAGCGAGTCAGAAATAACTTCAATAAAGGCTTTACCAAATTCGCGCTCAGAAGCCTCGCCAACCTTGCCGCCCAAGCTGTGGCAGATTAATTGTTGACCATAACAAATGCCTAAAACTGGCACACCAAGCTCAAATATTTTTTTATCAACTTGGGGCGCGCCTTCAGCGTAGACTGACTCTGGCCCACCTGATAAAATTATTGCACTAGGGGCAATTTCAAGAATTTCGCTAAATTTAATGTCAGGATTTTTTACTTCAGAATAAACATGAAGCTCGCGGATTCTACGGGCGATTAGTTGTGTAACTTGACTGCCAAAATCGATGATGAGAATTGTATTATTCACGCTGATAAAAGTTGTTGAAAATAATCTAATGCAGGTGATTGTAGGTTTAATCTAATTTTTTTCAATCATTAATCTTGTAAAAATGTCTGCTACAAAAAATAAATTAACTACTTTGCAATTAATGCTGATGTCAACTGGCGGCATGATTGGCGCGGGTTGGCTCTTTTCGCCTTATTATGGCTTTCAAACTGCAGGGGTCGGCGTGCTGCTCTCTTGGCTGATTGTCGCCATTTTAACTTTAATTATTGGCATTGCTTTTGCCGAGGTGGTAACGCTTATACCCATTGTTGGCGGGCTTTCGCGCTTTATTGGCATTACGCATAATCGCACAATTGCTTTTATATTTTTGGTGCTGGGTTGGTTGAGTTATGTGGTTTATTTGCCACTCGAAGCGCAATCGGCAATTCAATATTTAAGTTTTTGGCATAAAGATTTAGTGGTGCAAGGCGATGGCGGAGCTACTCTCAGTAAGCTTGGACTTGCTGTTGCTTTTGCAATAATTATTCTACTTACTTGGTTCAACAGCTTTTTATTGAAGAATGTGGCGCGGGTAAATTTTCCCGTCAGCATCTGGAAAATTCTTGTGCCAGTAGGCATTGCGTGGTTGTTGATTATTTTATTTGGCAATTGGGAAAATGTAAAATTGGCCAATTTGCATCATGAATTTTCAATGGAAAAAGTGCTGCTGGCCATCACTTCTAGCGGTATTGCTTTTGCTTTTACGGGCTTTCAAAATGGTTTAATTTTGGCAAATAGCGCAAGTAATCCGAAGAAAGCTTTGCCTTACTCGCTGTTCGCTCCAATCATTATTGGATTTATTTTATACAGCTCACTTTCGTTAATTTATATCACTTGTTTGGGCGATAAAGAATTAGCTATGGGCAGTGCTGCGCCTTTGCTGGGCGTGGTTTCGCTGTTTGGCATTCATACTATTATTACCGTATTATTTATTGACGCAGTCATTGCGCCACTAGGCACCGCCAATGTTTACACCGCTGCCACTGCGCGCATTTTATATGGCCTTGCCAAAGATTTTTTCCCAAAAAGTTTGCTCAATAAAGTGAATAAATTTTCGGCACCAGTTTATTGTCTATGGCTCAACGCGCTAGTCGGCGCCTGCTTTCTGCTGCCTTTTCCAACTTGGCAGCAATTGGTCGATTTTCTCTCATCAATTGTAATTTTTTCTTATCTTGCCGGCCCCATTGCATTGCTGGTTTTGCGCCAAGATTTTCCACATTTGCCGCGGCCGTTTAAAGTGTTGCAGCATAAATTGGTAGGCTATGCCGGCTTTACTTGCTGTAGTCTTCTAGTCTATTGGTCAAGCTTCAATAATTTGCTTTATTTAACTGCGTTAGTTGTAGCGATTATTATTGGACATAATTTTTTCATTGATAAAAAACCGGCGAAAATATTTAGTGCGTTGAAAGAAAATTTCTTCGTCATCGGCTATTTGCTTGCTTTGGTGGCAGTTAAATATCTGCACAAAATTCAATTAGTAACCTTTCCAATTGACGATTTGCTAGTGGTAATAATTGCTTGCGCCGCCTGCAAAATTTTTGTGTCAAATAAAGTTGACAAGGTAGAAATTGAGAAAAATTTGCAAAAAATTGCTATTGAAAATAGCTAGGAAGGGCGTCGCTTGACAGGCTGTTTGTCGTTACAAAATATGCGCAAATAATGCCGCAGTAATTTCTTTTTTAACTTGCTCTTGCGATAATTTTTCTTGCAGAATTTTTGCAATAGCTTGACAAAGTGGCAATTTTAATTGCAGTTTTGCAGCTAGGCGGTTCAAGGCCTCAGCGTTGATTGCACCTTCATAAGTTTTTCCACCATTTAACAATTCTTGCGCATTTCTTCCTTGCGCAATTTGCATTCCCAAAGAATTATTGCGCGATTTTGTCGAAGCGCAAGTTAAGAAAATGTCGCCAAAACCCGCGGCGCTGTTGACTTCTCCCTTGCTGTTAAATTTCTCGCATAATGTTTTAATTTCAGCAATGCCTTGCAGCACCAACGCTGCCTTAGTATTTTGCCCCAACTCAAGCCCATCAACAATGCCGCAACCAATGGCCATAATGTTTTTGACGATGCCGCAAATTTCTGCCGCCACAACATCTGATGAAATTTCTGTGTGAAAATTTTTATTTTGTAAAAGTTGCGCAACCTCTGCCGCAAAATTTTTGTCATCGGCGGCAACCGTTGTTATTGTAAGCGCGCCACTTGCAACTTCTGCCGCAAAATTTGGCCCCGATAAAGTTGCGTAATTTTTTTGCGGTAAAATTTCTGCAATAATTTGGTGGAAAAATTTTAACGAAGAGCTTTCTAAACCCTTGCTACATATGATTAAACCACATGATGGTTTTAAATTTATTGCGGCAATTTTTTGTAACAATTCTGCAGTAACATTTGATGGCGTCACAACAAAAATAAAATCGGCCAGCACAGCTTCTTCTGCAAGCTTTGACGAAGATTTTAGATTGTAAGATAAAGCAATATTTGGTAAAAATTTTTGATTAGAATGCTGTTGATTAATTTCATCGCAAATTTCGGTTTTATTGGCAATTAAACAAACTTCTCTTGCAGAATTATTTTGCGCCAATAAGTTAGCCAGCGCCGTTCCCCAAGCGCCCGCACCAACAACAATAATTTTTTTTTCTTTCAACATTTTATAAAATTTTTATGAATAATGCGCGCATCAGTTTCTTAAATGGCCAGTTTCTGCAACATGACAAGGCCTTTGTTCATATTGAAGATCGCGGATTTCAATTTGCCGATGCAGTTTACGAGGTAATTCTTTGTCATCAAGGAAAATTGATCGATGCCGATTGGCACTTGCAGCGATTGATGCGCAGCCTAAACGAAATTAAAATTATTCACAATTTTTCTGCTGAGCAATTAAAAAAAATCATGCATGAATTATTGCAAAAAAATAATTTGCATGACGCCTCAATCTATCTACAAATTACTCGCGGAGCCACCAACCGCGTGCCTTGGTGCCCCAAAGATTTAACCCCAACAATTGTCATGACGGTTTCTCCCGCCAAAAAATTTACCGCAGAAGAATTTGAGCAAGGCCTAAGTTTAATGACTCACGAAGATATTCGTTGGCATCGCTGCGACATTAAAACTGTAGGGCTGCTGGCTTCAACCCTCATCAACCAAAAAGCCAAAGATGCAGGTTTTAATGATGCGCTTTTTGTGCGCGACGGCATTGTAACTGAAGGAACTTTCGCTAACTTTTTTATCATTGATAATAACGATAATGTCATTACCAAAAAAGCTGATGCGATAGAGCCCGATGGCCTTATTTTAGAAGGCATTACAAGAAATAGAATTTTTGATTTAGCGCAAAAAAATGGCCTGAATTTTATTGAGAAAAATTTTGGCGTTGATGAAGTTTTTGCTGCAAAAGAAGCGTTTTTGAGCAGCTCTACTTTAATGATTCGACCAGTTGTGAAGATAGACAACAAGCCGATTGGCGAGGGTAAAGTAGGAAATGTTACGCGCAAGTTGAGTGAGTTTTATAAGGAGTTTTTACTGGCGTAGTTTGAGATTCATTTTTTTATGGTAGCGTGTTTCTTGAGGTTTTGTTGATAGCTTCTTGTGGTGCATTAATTGCAATAGGCCTTGTTGCAAAGTTCTTCCGTGGCGGTGCAAACCCCCACTGACCATGCTCTGCCCCTCAGACAGCTGAACCCATCAAGTATTTATGCAAGCGTAGCTTGCGATGGTTTCAGAACTCGGTTCAGAGCATGGTCAGTTGGTGTTTGTACCTGCGAGAGTATGAGGTTTTCTTGCTTTTTTTTGCACTTCCAGCATTCCATCAAGCCAAGGGGGAAGCGCTCTGAACCGAGTTCTGAAACCATCGCAAGCTACGCTTGCATAAATACTTGATGGGTTCAGCTGTCTGAGGGGCAGAGCA
>CANGNU010000011.1 GCA_947455365.1 Rickettsiales bacterium
AAGCCAAAGCGATGCCATGTCGCCGTTAACTGACGCTGCTCTTGGTAATCAAGCGGCAATGGCAATGCAGATTGAAGCTTTGCGTTTTAGTCAAGTTGAAAATGTTGAGAAAAAAGCAAAATATGCAAGTTATATTCAGCATTATTTGGCGGCTGGTCATAAAATGAGCAATCTTGTCGATTCTTATGGCAAATCTTCCGTGTTAGATATTCGTCATTATGACCAAAAAATTATTACTACTTTATTGGATAATCATAATGCAGATTTCTCTGCTAAAGCTTTAGCTGGTTGCATCCATAATCAAGATGTAATTTTAAAGAACTCAACTAAAAGTAAGGATGAGAAAAATAAAACAATAGAGTCAAGAAAGTTTGTCGATCAATATTTGGCAAGTCACCCCAATCTTCATGACAATTTCTTGTACCAGCTTTTGCCAGATTTAAATAAATTTTCAGAATATTTGGCAAAGCTGAAAATTAAAAATATTAATGAAAAATTTGGTGAGCAGCAAGAAACTATTTTGCAAAAATTATTTTTAAGCGAGGGTGTTGATTCTAAAAAACTAACTCTTGTTCAAAAGCTTTTAGAAATGGGTGCTAATCCAAATTTAGCAAAGATTGGTTGGGAAAGAGATGATGGTGGAAAATATCAAATTTCTGCCTTGTTTTCGGCGGTTATAAGCAAAGATCAAAAGATGATTGACTTATTGCTGACGCATAATGCAGATGTGAATGAGGAGGATATATTTGGTCGCACTATTTTGTTTGAAGCGGTAAAGAGCGGAGATTATAATCTTGTTCAAAAATTGTTGCAAAAAGGTGCTGACCCCGCTGTGCCAGTTGCAATTTTTAATGGCGGAAAAGTTTCTCTTTTGGAAGTTGCTGGGAGGCATTATTCGAAAACTTTAAATCCGACTTGGCTTGATGATAAAATGATTAAAATTTTGCAAGAGTCGGTAAAGTCTCGTGCTGTGCCATTTGTACCATTGTCAAAGCCAGTTGTTGTTACAGTGCCAGCAGTTGTCGCAGTGCCTATAGTTGAAAACCAACCAGTTGCAACAGCACCGGCGGCCGTAACAATTGAGAAGCCGAAGCTTTTAAAGAAAGAGTCTGTGGTAAAAAAAGTGGCGCCAAAACCTGAAGAAGAGCCAAAACCTGCGCCACTCAAAAGACCAGCCAGCGCGCCACCGCAAAAACCTCCAGAAGAAGTAATTGCTGTAAAAAATGTTGAGCCAAAAAAGCCGCGCCCTCAAAGTGCCGCAAGTGGCCTGCGTAAAATTCCATCTGATTCCAATGAAAAGCCCAGCTTCACTTTTTCAAGACCAACTGCCACTGCGCTTGCGTTGCCAGCAATTTCAATTAGCAAAATAGATCTTCTTGGTGTGGGTTTGGTAGAGAATTCAGATGCTTTAATTGAAGTTACTGCTAAAGAAATTTTCTTCAAAAATAACAGCGAAAACTCAATTACAATGGGCGGTGCCCAAGGTTCATTGCAAAAAATAAGCGGCAATAAATACGCTGATTTTGGCGGAATAAAATTTCTTGAAAATGATGGAGGAAAAATTTTTGGTGATGCAAAGCTAGAAAATGCCAACTTTCGCAATTGTCAATTTGGCGATGAAAATAGCGGCATTGATTTTAGTCAGATTCCAAAAGAAGTTTTTGGCACAATGAAATTTTTAGATAATTGCAAATTTTCTAAAAAATGCACTTTTCCTAAAGGATTTGAACTTGATAAAAATGGTAAAATAGTTAATTTAGAAAAAAGTGCCAAGCCCAACTCTAGCATGGCTCCAACTGCAGGAAGAAAATTTACTGCCATTGCTGCACCAGAAGCTTTAATTTCACCTAGCTCTGGCGGCGGCATAGGTGCGACGCGATAATTTGGCATGGCAATTAGCGAGGCCGCGACAGTCCAGTATCAATCTATTTTTGTGACGCTACCAGCCCAGCAATATCAACCATGCGCAGCGAAAACGCCCATTCATTATCATACCAAGAAGCAACTTTTACCAAATTGCCCATCACCTTAGTTTGCGTAGTGTCAAAGCATGAACTATAAGCAGTGTGATTGAAATCGATTGAAACCAAAGGCTCATCAACAATTTGCAAAACTTCGCGCATTGCGCCAGCAGCGGCTTTGCGCATGGCATCGTTAACTTCTGCAACAGAAGTTGGTTTGGCGGCGACAAAGTTTAAATCAACCATTGAAACATTGGCGGTCGGCACGCGGATTGCTCCACCGTCAAGTTTGCCTTTTAATTCTGGTAGGACAATTCCAATTGCTTTAGCGGCACCAGTAGAAGTTGGAATCATTGAAAGGCTTGCGGCTCTAGCGCGGCGAAGATCTTTATGGGCGTTGTCAACAATATTTTGGTCGTTAGTGTAAGCGTGAATTGTGGTCATGAAGCCTTGTGTGATGCCGATTGCGTCATTCAAAGCTTTGGCAACTGGCGCTAAGCAATTGGTAGTGCATGAGCCAACTGAAATAACTTGGTCACTGGCTAGAAGCGCGCTGTTATTGACTCCGTAGACAATGGTACGAACATCATCACCTTTGGCGGGCGCAGAAATTATAACTTTTTTTGCGCCTGCTTCAACATGTTGAACCGCGTCTTTGTAGTCGGTAAAGGCGCCAGTACATTCAAAAACAATGTCAATTGCCAATTCTTTCCATGGCAATTTTTTAGGATCGCGCTCAGAAATTAACTGCACTTTTTTGCCATCAATCACTAAATTTTTGCCATCAATTTCTACCGATTTTGTAAAGCGTCCGTGAATAGAATCGTACTTTAATAAGTGCCGTTGAGTCTCTATTGGTGCCGATCCATTCACTGCGACCAATTCAATATTAGAAAATTTTGCTTCTTCAAAAATGGCGCGAGCAACCGAGCGACCAATTCTTCCTAAACCGTTAATTGCAACTCTTGTTTTCATGTTATTTATAATTTATTTTGAACCGCGCTGCGCATGATAGGCAAGGGCGGCACGAAAATCTTTTAGACTAATTTTAGCGGTAATTTCTTTGTTACCGTCTTTTATATTAAAGCGGAAAAATAAAAAATCTCCATTTTTCATCTGCTGGAACAAAATATTTTTTTGCTCTTCGCCTAGCGAAATTAGGCCAAAGTCGCTCTCCTTGGCAATTGGCGACAGAATTAAATCATTTTGATCGACGCGAATTTGCAGAAAAGTTCCCTTCTGAATTTTTGGTACGACGATAAGAAATTGTCCAACCGATCTTGTGCTGGGTTCAACAGTAATTGCTGAAGTATTTTCATAAAACTTAGAGCCAATCTTACAGTGAGTAAGGCTCATCATGGTATCTGTTTCGCAGAAAACGCGCCATTCACCAAATTTCTGATCATCTTTTTGTAAGTTTACAATTTCAGCGTGTAAGTTAGAGTTGGCGAAGAGAAATAATATTAAGGAAAAAACAATTTTTTTCATATGGAATTTACTTATCTAATAATTTCTGCATTGTTGATTTTCACTACAATAGCAGGGGTTGCAGGGCTATTTTTTTGCCAAACTTATGCGCGAAAAATTTCGGCTTTATCGGTGGCTTATAGCAGTTTTCTGCTTTTCATTATTATAATTTCTTTTCGTAATGGCGATAAATTTAACGCAATTTTAACCGCCTTGGTTAGCGTTCTGATTGTTTTTGCGACAAATTTATTTGTAGGAGTTATGATTGCAAAAAATATCGAGAAGCAAAAATAATTGCTTTTATTTTAGTTAGAGCTGTCTGAGTCTGGGCGCAATTCTGCCATTAATTTTTTGCGCAAGTTGCTGGTGAAATCTTGTAATTCATCTAAAATTGCTAATAATTTTTGCGCATCTGGCGATAAATTTTCATTAGAATTTATTTCAGTTCTTTGTATTGGCAATGGATTCAACATAAATAAATTTTTTTTGAATAGTTTAAGATGTGAGTATTTTGCGCATCAAAGAAAATCTGTCAATATTTTTTAGTGTTTTTGTGTTTATAATCTAAAAGTGTGTGCGGATTAAAAACAAGATCTGTCATTCTCGCGCAAGCGGGAATCTTAGTACCATTAAAACTTAGATTCCCGCTTGCGCGAGAATGACATGATCGAAAAAATTATTCCTCACCAAATTCAATCGTAAATTCGCGCCAAACATCATATTTATCCATTGGCAAATTTCGCAGCGGGCTGCACAGCTCTAAGGTTTCAAGTACATCATTCATGCGATTTTTATAATTTACTTCTTTCGAATTATTATAGCGTTTCGCATCAATAATTTCTTCCTGATCAAAATCAATTGTGCCATCTTGCAAAACTTTTACCTTTACCACGACGACTAAATTATTTTTTTCCTCACCCATAATGGCCCTTTTGTAGCAAGCACGCAACTGCGATTGAATGTTAAATTTTTCGCGGGCGGAAAGGTTAAGAATTTCTAAATCATCGACTATATCAGCAATTATTTCTGGCTGCGATTCGATTTTTTCTGCGCCGGTTTTTTCACCGATACTTTCTTCTTTGTTTGCAGATTCTTCTTTGGTTGTGGGCTCTTCTTTCGAGGCAATCTCTTCATCTGGCTTTGGCTCTGGTTTTGGCTCGACAGGCTTGTCTTCAATTTTTTCAGCAATTGTTTCAATAGTTTTATCATCGTCAGTTTTTTTAAATTTATTGTTTTTATCGTTTAGGGCTTTGGCAATATTTTTGCTGTTTTTTGGATTTTTTGTCTTAACAGATTTGGTAGTTATATCAGGTTCTTTTGTTGCAGATTTAGCAACTTTTTTTTCAATTTTTTGTTTAGGCTTTGTAGTTTTTGTAGCGTTTTTTTCATCGCCAGAATCTGCGATGGTTTTTTCAATAGCAGATGGTTTTTCAATGCTAGCCAAAGAAGCAATGCCAACGGTTAAACCATCTTTCAAAGTAATTTTTTCTTCAGAAATATGAGTGCGAAAACTGGCATAGACTGCTAGAGCCAGAAGAGAATGCAGAAATAATGAATATAAAATATTCTTAATCATTCTTATTTACTAACTAGTTCGGTCACTAGAACCACCTGATTAAAACCGCCAAGGTTAATGGTTTTTACCACTTCCATAACGCGGCCGTAGTCAATTCCTTGGTCGGCGCGAATGTAAATTTTACTGTTTAAATTATTGTTGGTGGTGCCAAGAAGTTTTGCGGTTAGAAGTGCAAGCTTCAAGGGCTCGTCTTGCAAAAAAACTGAACCGTCAGCTTTTATCGAGACAATTATTGGCTGTGACTTTTCATCAATTGGGCTGGAAGCACCTTTGGGCAAATCAACATTGACGCCGCTGGTCATTAATGGCGCGGCGACCATGAAAATTATCAGCAATACTAAAAGTACATCAACAAATGGGGTGATGTTGATGTCGCTGATGATGCGCTGTTTTCTGCTGTTGTTCGACTTGTTCGGCTGATTAAATGCCATAGGTAATAGGAAAAATTTTTATCTTTTACTAAATTATTTAGCTGAATTTATGAATGAAGTTGATTGTATCAAAACTAGGTCACGTTAATTCTCGCTTAAGCGAGACACGCTGACCTATTTTGACACAATCAACTTCATTCATAAATTCAGCTAAATAATTTAGTAAAAGATAAAAATTTTAGGTTTAATTATTAAAAAGGTAAATTTGTATTTCTAATTACAAATAAATTATCGCTTAAACTTTCAGGAAAATTTACTTCGCGCAAACTTACAGTGGTTTTTTCGCCAAGGTCATTTTTTACTTCCATTTTGGCGAAGCCTAGAGCGGGGCTGGTTTTGAAGGTAAGGCTAAACTCGCCAGCTTCGGTGCGATTTTTTTTGATGACGGAAACGGTGATGCTTTCGGTGGTTTTTATTACGCTGGTAACCTCAACATCTTTTGCTGAAAATGAAATGTTGGGGCGAGTGAGAAACGAAGCGGGGGTAGTGTTGGTGCCAATGTTGGAAACTTCATCAAGTTCTAAATCTTTGTAAGAAAGTACTGATCCATTTACCACAATTAAAATTTTTGGTTGATCGGCATATTCAACGCGCATTTTTCCGGGGCGTGATAAATAAAATTTGCCTTCAACCAAGCCACCAGAAGACTTTTGGACAAATTTTGCGCTAAGATTTTTAATGTTGTTGAGGTAATTTTCGATGGCATCTAAATCTTTTTTATAGTCAGCGAGAAAATTTATTTTTTCTGCAGGTGCTTCGGCATATTTTATTTGTTTGGCAGTGCCAAGCTGCGCCAATGCAGGATTAATTGCGCAAAAAAAAGCTACGCAAGTGAGTGAACACATTGCGTAGCTAGTTTTTTTTGCTACTGAATTAAACTGTTTTTGAGTAGTAAACTTTTTCATCTAACATTCCTTCAGATTTATCGACAATCAGCGTAATTGCTGTATCGCCGGTGATATTGATAGTTGTGCGAACCATGTCGAGAATTCGATCAACGCCAAGAATAATTCCAATTCCTTCAATTGGCAAGCCAACAGAAGAGAGAACCATTCCCATAAAAATTATTGAACCGCTAGGAATGCCCGCCGCGCCAATTGAGCCAAGAGTGCAGGTTAAAACTAGCATTAAATAATTGCTCATTGATAAGTCAATTCCATAAGCTTGCGAGAAAAATAATGCGCATATGCCCAAGTAAATTGCGGTTCCGTCCATGTTAATGCACACACCAAGTGGCATTAAAAAGTTGGAGTTGGTTTTTGATACGCCCATTTTTTCTTGCAATTGCGACATTGCAGTTGAAAGTGTAGCCTTGCTGCTGCTGGTTGAAAAGGCAATTGATTGTGTGAAGAGAATTTTTTTATAAAATGGCAAAGGTGAAATTCTGCCAAAAACCAAAATTAAAATTCCGAAGATAATATATTGCGCGGTGCAAGCAACCAAAAGCGCCAACACTAGTTTTGCTAAAGCTTCAAGAATGTCTAAACCTTGCGTTCCAACTACCCAAGAAATAAAACCAAAAACTCCCAGAGGTGCTAATTTAATGATGATTTCGATCATCTTAAATGTAACTTGTGAGGCAGAGTTAATAATTTCTTTTAATGGATTAGCCTTTTCGCCAACAATATTAATGGTGATTCCAGTAAAAATTGAAAAGACAATAATTTGCAAGAAATGGTCAGAAGCCATTGCATTGATTGGGTTGGTAGGAATTAGCCCAAGCAAGAAATCGGTTGGAGACATTGCGGTTGATGCCGCGGGAGGAGTTGTCATTCCGCCGCTAGCAAGAATTCCTTGCAGGTCAATTCCTTCGCCGGGTTTAAAATAAGTGCCTGCGGCAAGCCCAAGTAATACGGCGAAAACTGCGGTAACAATGTAGCTGAAGAAGCCTTTAATGCCAACTCTGGTAAGGTTTCCGTGGCCTTGCATTGAAGTCATTCCTGAAAGTAGGGCAAAGAAAATTAGTGGGACGATGACCATTTTTACCAAAGAAATAAAAATTGTGCCGAAAACTTTTAAGCCCGCCGCCTTTTCTCCTAGAACCAAGCCAGCAATGACGCCAAAAATTAAGCCAATAAGAACCTGTTGCCAAAGTTTCATAATATTTATATTTTATTTGTTAAAACGATCAAAGAGCTAGCAGAACAGCCAAATGAGGTGTAAAAATAGATCTCGTCTTTCAGCATAATTACAAGCGGACAACTAGATGTCAAGTTTAGAAATATTGGCAAAAACAATTCTGTATCGAAAATTTAGCTTGTAAAAAAAGTTTAGAACCTAAAAATCGGTTTACGAATTATAACTTACAATTCTATTGACGCATGAAAAAAATAATTTTTGCCACCTTAACTTTATTGACTGCAACTTTTGCGGCCGATTCATTTGCCGCAACCAAATATGTTTCAATTGGAACTGGCGCAATTACTGGTGTTTATTATCCTGCGGGCGGGGCAATTTGCCGATTACTTAACAGGGGGCGCAAAGAACATGGCATTCGCTGCTCGGTTGAATCTACTGGCGGTTCGGTTTCTAACTTAAATGCAATTAGAAGTGGTGGACTAGATTTTGGCATTGTGCAATCTGACTGGCAATATCACGCTTACAATGGCAGCGGTTTCTTCGCTGATCAAAAGCCGTTTAAAGAATTGCGTTCGGTTTTCTCTTTATATACCGAAACTTTTGCAATTGCTGTGACAGAAAAATCTGACATTAAAACTTTGGACGACATTGTTGGTAAAAAAGTTAACTTTGGCTTACAGGGCTCTGGCATGTATGCGACAATGGAAGTTTTAATGTCTAATAAAGGTTGGACCAAAGAAAATTTTGCTGAAATTACCAATTTGCAACCATCAGAGCAGCCAAAAGCTTTGTGCGAAGGTAAAATTGATGTGATGATTTACATGTCTGGCAACCCGAATGGCGTAATTCAAGAGGCGGCACAAACTTGCAAAATTCGCATCTTGAATGTTGATAAAGAAACTTTAGAAAAATTGACTAAGTCAAATTCATTTTATGTTAAGTCAATTATTCCTGGTGGAATGTATCCCGGAAACCCAAATAATGTTGAGACATTTGGCGTGAAGGCGGTTGTGGTTACTTCTGAAAAAACTAGCTCTGAAGTGGTTTATAACATGACCAAAGCAGTGTTTGAAAATTTTGATAATTTCAAAACTTTGCATCCAGTTTTTGCAATTTTGAAGAAGGAAGATATGGTTAAAGAAGGTAATTCTGTGCCAATTCACGCGGGGTCTTTGCGTTATTTTAAAGAGGCTAAGTTGTTAAGAGAGTAGTTTTTCTCTCTTGAAGTTTTTAAATGGGTGATTAGAATAGTGCCCATTGTTTTAAACCCAGTTTTGTTTTAAACCCAATATTAAGTTTCACCACTACTTTATGTTTTTCAAACTCTCTAGCAATTCCCCTTCAATCCGTTCTTTGTCTGCGCTGTTTTTTAAGCAGATTTTTTCGCGATGGTTTTTTTCGCGCAGTAAGCTAATTGCCTTGCTTGCCAGATCTGCACTGCTTCATATTGCGTTGGTTTCGTTGGTGCTAGAGCAATTCATCTTTATCGCAGAAGCTTCAGCGCAGGCTCTGCCCATTACCCCCGACGGCACCACCAACACCCAATTCACCCACACCGCCTCTGGCATTGACCAAGTCAACATTGCTGCGCCTAACGCGGGTGGGGTTTCGCATAATCACTTTACCGATTACAACATCAATGTTAGTGGGCAAATTATCAACAACTTCTCGGGGCAGGTTGGTGCAGAAATTGCTGCTGGAAGCGGCAACACGGCAGTAACTCAAACGCAAATTGGTGGGTTGGTTACGGTTAATAATAACTTGGTTGATAGCGGCAGTGCGCGGGTGATTCTTAATGAAGTAACTTCTAACAACATCTCGCAATTTTTAGGTTATGCTGAAGTTGCTGGTACCAAGGCCGATCTTATCTTCGCCAACCCTAATGGTATAATCTGCGCGGGTTGTGGGTTTATTAATACGGCGCATTTAGTGATGGTGGGTGGTTCTTTTAACCATGAGGCTAATAATGGTGCGGGTCTTGGCTTTGATTTAACTAAGCAGATTAATCCCAATTTATATGTGCCGTTAATTACGATTGATGGCTTGGGGCTTGATGCGACGAGAACTTCTTCGGTGGATATTATTGCCTCTTCGGTGAAGCTTCTTTCGACAATTTATGCAAGTGATGATGCGGATGTTACAATAAAAACTGGCGAGGGAAGATATGATTATGTCAGCAAAGAAATTGACGCAACTGCTGGTGCGGGTGCAAGAAGTGTTGGTGATTCCAATAATTCTAACTCCCCAGTCTTCGCTATCGACGCCGCAAGCCTTGCTAAAATTCAAGCAGGTCGAGTTTATCTAATTGCAACGAAGGAAGGTGTTGGTGTAAATATGGCGGCGGAGGTTCTTGCTTCAAAGCAGGTGACGATTAGTGCGAATGGTGATGTGTTTTATGATAAAATTTCGGCGGGGGAGTTGGTTGATGTTAAGGTGGGGTCGAGTGTTGCTGCTAATGGCTTGAATCAGAATGGGCAGAGTCAGAATGATTCTAATAATCTTCATAATATTTCTTCTCTCAAGACAACTTCAACAATTACTGCGCCAACGCTAACACTGCAAGCGAATGGTGAGGTAAAAAACTTGGGGGCGTTAACCGCAAGCGATTTAACTATTCAGAATAGTGGGGCGCTGACTAACTTAGGAAATATTAAGGCGCTGAATCTTAATCTTGCGAATATCAACAATATTAATAACTCAAATTTAATTTATGGCGAAACTTCGTTAAATATTAGCGGCGGGAATTTAACTAATTCATCTACGCAAAATTCTGTAGGGGAAACAATCACGGGAACAATCTTCTCCCCGCAAGATTACGCAATTATTTTGACAGGTTTGCTGACAAATTCTGGGTTGATTACTGCAACTAAAAATTTGACGGTGAGTGTAGATGAAATAGAAAATGCTGGGGAAATTTCTTCACTGCAAAACCTTGCGATTAATAACGATAGTTTAATCAATACGGGAAATATTTACGCGCAAAATAATTTTACTCTAAATTCTTTTGCTATAGCTAATGCTGGAAATATTTCTTCACAAAATAATCTTACCATAAATTCTTCTAACTTAACCAATAGCGGTGATATTTACGCGCTTAATGGAATTGACATCAATAGCGCTTCTAGCTATACCAACTCTAGCTTAAGCAATTCTGGTACTATTTATTCTGATGGAAATTTATCGCTTAATTCTGCATCTGTTAACAACTTAAATTCTGGTACTTTATTTGCGGCTCGGGGCTTTACTTTTGCCGCAAATAATCTTGTTAATGCGGGTGTTTTATTTGCGGTGGAAGATTTTACTTTATCGATGGCTGGTAACTTTAATAATTATGGAATTGTTCAGTCTGGTACTAAAATTAATCTTCAGGCAAACTCGCTTAATAATTATAGTTTGGGAATAATTTCTGCGAATGAGTTGACGCTAACAATTGCTGGTGATGCAATAAATTCTGGAGAAATTTCTTCACAAAATAATTTAACAATCACTGCGCAAGATTTAAAAAACTCAAGCAAGATTTTGGCGAATAATATTGTGACGATTAATTCAATAAAGTTAGAGAATAATGCTGGCGCGGCAATTGCTTCACTTAATGCTTCTGCAACTTTAACTGCAACCAATAATCTGCAAAATTACGGGTTAATTTCTGCAGCGACAACGCTGACGCTGAGTGGTGGCAGCTTTACTAATAATGTTTTGGGCAATGTTTTAAGTGGGGGTGATTTAACGCTTACAACTGCTAATGCGCTAACAAATTCTGGTAATTTACAAAGTGCGAATGATTTTACTTTGAAGGCGGGAAGTGTTGATAACTCTGGAAATATTTTATCAAATGCCAATCTTAATTTAGTTGCTGCAACGATTACTAACTCTAATCAAATCATCGGTGATAATAATTTAGTTTTTACTGCAATAAGTTTGAATAATTCTGGTAAAATCATCAGCGGCAATAATTTAACTTTTAACGCGGCAAGCCTAACCAACTCAAGCGCAATTCAATCGAATGGTGATTTAACTTTTAATGTAAGTAGTCTAGCCAACTCAAGCGCAATTCAGTCAAATGGAAATTTAACTTTTAACGCAACCAGTCTTTCCAACTCAAAAACCATTCAATCAAACGGTAATCTTACAGTAAATTTAAGCGGATTAAACAGCTTGCTGACTAACTCAACAAATTCGCAAATTACTGCGGCGCAAGATTTTATTATTGCGACGGGGGTAATTGGTGATGGTAATAATGGCGCTAGCAACAGTGTAATTAGCAATTCTGGAACTTTGCAATCGGGGAATAATTTTACTATTAATGCGGTAAGTTTTAACAATGCGGCAAATTCTTTGATTCGGGCGGGGAATAATTTGAGCATTACCGCGAATAGTATTTCTAATCAAAATACTAAACCGATAACCAGCTCAGGCAATGCAATCATTACAACGGGCATTGTGGCGCAGGGTGGGGCGGTTACTTTAAAGACAGATTCGCTTAATAACAGTTCAGGAATTGTAGCAGGAAAAACTACTTCGCTAAACCGACTCAATAATCAAAGTGTTAGCTTGAATAACACGCTTGGGGCTTTTATTTCTACTGCTTCAATCTCACTGAATTTAGGAAGTACAGATTATGAAATTACAGGAGAAGTTACCGCCAGCAACATTGATATTACTGCCAATAACATTACCAATTTGGGGAGCGTAACTGCGAGTGACTATATTAAACTTACCGCTAATGGCTCTAGCGCTAGCGGCAATGGTAATATTACTAACGGGCAGGCTAACGCTGATAACAGCAATGTAAAATTACTGGCGGGAAGTTACATCAACTTCACCGCTAATCGCTACATCACCAACTATGGTACAATTGCGGCGAGTACTGATTTAACTCTTACTTCAAATTACAGCGCTATCAACAACTATGGTGCAATTCAAGGTGGAAGCGGCACCGCGACGATTAATGCGAATGATGCGAGTAACGGAGTGTTTAATAATTATGCAGCAGGAAGTTATGGTGCGGCGGGAAGTTTGACAGCGAATAATGATCTGGTTATTAAT
>CANGNU010000012.1 GCA_947455365.1 Rickettsiales bacterium
ATTGGTGTAAAGATCGTGGGCAATTAATGGCAGAATTTTTGCGGCAATTTTTTTATCAATCAATAAAGATTCGGTCGCGCCGCAAATGCCAACGCGGCGCAGCTTGGCATTCAAAATAATTTTGCGCGCTTTTTCTGTATCACATTTTTCATGAATGTACGAATGACAATTGCCGTCAAGGTGCTTAAACACTGGAATCTTGGTGTTTTTCATCACCGCTTCAATCAAAGATTTTCCGCCGCGCGGAATTACCACATCAATAAATTTTTCCATTTTCAGCAACCATTTTACATAATCGCGATTAGTGCTTTGCACTAGATAGATAAGGTTGCGGTCGATGTTAAATTTTTCTAGCGATGCCTGAAAAATTGCAATTAAAGCCTGCGCCGAATTGATGCTTTCAGAGCCCGCACGCAAAATTGCCGCATTGCCCGATTTTAACGCCAAAGCCGCAATGTCAACAGCCACATTAGGCCGCGCCTCAAAAATTGCCAGCAAAACACCAAGTGGAACAGTAACGCGACGAATATGCAAACCGTTGGCCCGCGTGGTTTCATAAAGAATTTTATCTAATGGATTAGGCAAAGCGGCAATCTCTTCTAGTGAGTCCGCAAGCGCTTCTAGCTTGGTTTTGTTTAAAGTAAGGCGATCAATTTTTGCGGCATCAAGTTTATTTTCTTCAGCAGATTTTATGTCAATTTTATTCGCCGCAACAATGCTTGAAAAGCTTGCTCTGATTGACTTGGCGACATCAAGCAAAAGCGCATTTTTTGTTTGCAAATTTAAACCAACAGAATTTTGCGCCGCGTTTTTTACATCAACACAAATTTTGTTAACAATTGACTTTATGTTAGTCATAAAAAAATTGAATTATTGGCAATAAAACCATTGCTGCAGCAACCACTAATCCAGCAAGCATAAGGCTTGCCGATGAATCTATTTTTGCTGATAATTTTTTATCCAACTCAGATTTTGCAATTTCTAATTTAGCAAAAAATGGAAAAAATAATTTTATCGTAAATAAAAATAAGCAGAAAAAATTAACCGCAAAAATTATCTGCGCTAAAGATAGATTATTTTGAAAGACAATTTTTAGCAAAGAGAATTTTTCGACTGCACCCAATGCTGGCGCAACTCCAACTAAATTTAAAAAACCAAATAGCATTAGCGCTATGGTTACTTTCATGTCATAAAATAATCCACTCATCTCTTTATTTTCAGCCTTTGCCAAATAAAGCATGATGTTAGAAAAAGTTAGAAAAATTAAAGTTATTGAAAGAATAAAATTGGGCAGAAGCTTATAAATAAAGGCCTCATCATATAAAGCAAAAATAAAAATGGTGAAAATTGCAAAAATTAACTGACTAAAAAATAAGTGGAAAAATATTGCTTTAAAATCACAACTAAATAGCAGCCAGACCAGTGAAATCAACAGGTTAATCAATATGATGATTTCAAAAATGGTTAGACCAATTTTGTCCATCAATACCACAAAAGCACCAATTGAGAAAATTTCAGTAATGATTTTTATTAAAATGCAAAGCTTGCCAAAGCCGAAGAATAAAGGCAGCGCAAGGTAAGTGAAGGCAGGATCAAAATTAAAATTCTTTTGATAAAGCAAATAAGATGAGGTGAAAATTGTCAGCAAAATTCCGCTAAAATAAATGGCGAATAAATACATGGTTTGCCTTCCAGTCAAGTCGTTCAACACTCCAGAGGCATCAAAAGAAATGCTTTCGCCATATTTTGCAGTAAAAATTATGGCAAATAATAGCAAAATTGTTTCGATTAAAATTAAAAATGAAAAAATTCTTGTTGTTGAATTTTCAGTTTTAAAAATAAATTTTGTTGTCAAAAAATAATAGGTTAAAGCCAGACAGTTGTAAGCAAAAAGCAGAGTTAGAAGATTTTTTGCAAGAAAAATTAAACTAAGAAAAGCAATAAAAAATGCCAAAAATATTTTAAATTTTGCAGAATTTTTTTGTGCATTCAGGTGATAAAATTTCTCACCGTAAAAATTGCAAATTAACCAAATAAAATTAAGCAAAAATAAAATTTTTATGACCAATTTATTAACTAAAAAACTTAGTGAAATATGTGGCGAAAAGCTAATAACATCTAAGCTGTAGAAGTTTTGCAATCTGCTGTTAATTCCGCATAAAATGGCACAGAAAAAAATTGGCGTAAATTTTGCAATTAAGTTTTTGAAATTATTTTCTGGTATTGTGGCAATAATAATTGCAGAAAATATTGGAACAATTAATGCAAGAGAAAGTAAAAAATTCATGAGATTAATTTTTATGCAAAGCCGCTTGGCAACATTGCTTTAAGCCTGCAGGGCAAGCCCTTGCGGCCTCTTTTCCAGAAAAACATTTCTCTTCTGAAAAAGCAACTTTCTTACACATTTCGACTAAAGATTTAATAAAATGTCCATCAACATTAAGCGCAGGAACCCTTAGATAATGAACAATTCCCAAGCTTTTTGCTAAATTACGATAGTCAATATCAAGCTCTACCAAAGTCTCGGAATGCTCTGAAACAAAGGCGATTGGCACTATTACAGGAATTTTTTTATCCAACGCCGCACGACGAATTTCGTTGTCAATGCTGGGCCCAGTCCATTGCATTGGTCCAACTTTTGACTGATAACAAACTTTGTAATCTAGCGACGAAGCCTTCTCTTCCAACAGTTGCGCCAAGTTTTCAATTACCATTTCAGTAGTTTTCTCAACTTGAAAAACATAGGGATCGCCTCGATCTATCAGCTTTTGTGGCAAGCCATGCGCTGAAAATAGAAAGCGAAAATTTGCCAAATTTTCTTGCGGAAGTTGTGAAATTGTTTGTTTAATCAACTTGCTGTGCGCCAAGATAAATTGCGGCTCGCTGAAGTAACAACAAACTTTTTGTACCGAAATTTTTGTGCCGCGCATTTGCTGCTCAAAAGAAAATTTATCGAGAAAATTATTAAAAGAAGACGCAGTAGTTGTAGTAGAAAATTGTGGGTATAAAGGCAGTAAAATTAAGCGCTCGGGCTGGTATGAAAAAATATTTTTAATCACTTCATCAGTCATTGGATGCCAATAGCGCATATCAACAAAAACTTTAAAATCACCGCCAAAAGATAATTCTTTTTCAAGGGCATGAGCCTGTGCCTGCGTTATCTCTAGCAATGGCGACTTGCCACCAATTTGTTGATAAATTTTTTGCGATTTTTTATAGCGCCGCGATGAAATTAGCCACGCCAACAGAAAACGAAAGGGCTGCGGCCAACTAATAATTGCTTTATCGTTAAATAAGTTAAACAAAAAAGGTCGTACCGAGCTTAATTTATCTGGCCCGCCAAGATTAAATAAAACTACGGCAATTTTTTTTCGATGCATAAAATTTTATTTTTTAATCAACAAAGTTGGCATAAAAATTACGCCAAAAATTAAAACTGTCAATGCGCTTGGAGAAATTTGATAATAGCTTGCAATCAATCCAGAAAAGGCGCAAACCACAATTGAAATAAGCAAACTAAGCCACAACATTTGCAATGCCGAAGATGAAAAAAGCCGCGCAATTGCTGCTGGCAAAACTAATAAAGCAGTCATCAACAAAACGCCAACAATCTGCACTGACACAGCAACCGCAATGGTTAGCAAAACAAGAAAAGATAAATTCCACGCGGTAATTTTTACTCCTTCAATTTTTGCTAAATCTGGTGCTAAATTCATTAGTAAAATTTTCTTAAAAGCAAAAATTGTGAATAAAATTACTGTCAATACAATTGCCGCTAAACCATATATATCAAAGCTTGAAACCGCAGCAATATCACCAAAAAGATAGTTAGAAAAATCTAAATCTTTACCAGTTAAATCATTAGTCACAATCGCCAAGGCAATGCAAAAATATGACGAAATTGTAATGATTGTATCTTTAGAAAAATGGCGAGTTTTTGTAGCGATTCCAACCAACAAGGCAAAGAGTAAAGCAAAGAAAACTAGCGATAAATTTTGATCTAAACTAAAAACTGCACCAAGTGCCGCACCAAGCAAAATTGAGTGCGAAATTGCATCACCAAAGTAAGAAAGCTTTTTCCACAAGACAAAAACGCCAAGCAAAGAAGCGCTGGCTCCTACCAGAATTAGCGCCATAAAAGGGTTAAAAATCATATTTTGTTCTAAATTTTATTGAAAAACTATAATGCAAGAAGAAAGTCAAAACCCAGCAATTGAGTTTATGAAAAAGCAAGAAATTGAGAAAATATCAAAGCATGACGCCGATAAAAAATCTAGCCATTTATCGGAAGATGATGATGACGAGAAGAAAGAAGAGGATATTGATATTGGAACCGACGATAACAAAGCGCAGACCATGATGCTGATAAAAATGGCCCTTGAGGCCTCGGCGCGCTATATCATTGTAGGGGTTGGCGCCGTAACGGTAATTATTTTGGCCTATAAAGGCGGCCCAATGCTAGCCGAATTTCTTCATAAATTATTCGCTCAACTCTTATTTGGCAATATCCGAAGGTAGTAATTGCCCGCAAAGATTGACTTTTACAAGCTTTGTGCTTAAATTCACTTTCTTAACCAAAAGTTAAACATGCTTAAATGGCATGGGTCTTAGGCCCATCTGCATTTAAGATGTATATAGTTTTCTAATTAATCATGTGGCAAATGCTGAAAAAAACAAAAGTTGGACATAACTCTAAAACAGATTTTTCAAAAGATTTTTCTCAGGCCGATTTACTCAAATTTTACGAAGAAATGCTGTTAATTCGCCGCTTTGAAGAAAAGGCTGGTCAGCTTTACGGCATGGGCCTCATCGCTGGTTTCTGTCATCTTTATATTGGCCAAGAAGCAATTGCTACGGGCATGCGCCACAACATGATTGACGGCGATAAAGTTATTACCACCTATCGCGACCACGGCCACATGATCTCTGCCGGTTCTAACCCTAAAAACATTATGGCCGAATTGCTTGGCCGTAGCGACGGCTCCTCTAAAGGCAAAGGTGGCTCAATGCATTTATTTGACCTTGAAAAACATTTTTACGGTGGCCACGGAATTGTCGGCGCCTCAGTGCCAATTGGTGCGGGGCTTGCTTTTGCCGATAAATATCGCGGCAATAATAATGTCACTTTCTGCTATTTTGGCGATGGCGCAGCACATCAAGGCCAAGTTTATGAAAGCTTCAATATGGCAAAATTGTGGAATTTGCCAGTGCTCTTCATTATTGAAAATAACCATTATGCCATGGGCACTTCGCAAGCCCGCGCCTCTTCAATTGATGAGCTGCACAAGCGCGGCGAAGGCTTTAACATTCCGGGGGTAAAAATTGACGGCATGGATATTTTTGAAGTTATTCGAGAAGGTAAAAAATGCATCGATTTTGTCCGCGCTGGCAATGGGCCAATGCTGCTTGAAATGGACACTTATCGCTATCGCGGCCATTCAATGTCTGACCCCGCCACTTACCGCTCTAAGGAAGAAGTCAATTGTAAAAAAGAGCAAGACCCAATCGACACACTGCGCAAGCACCTTCTTGATGATAAAATTGCTTCAGAAGATGAAATTAAAAAAATCGACAACAAAGTTAAAGATGAAGTAAATGAAATTGTAGAATTCGCCAAAGCAAGCCCTGAGCCTGACGAGAGTGAATTGATGACACAAATTTACGCGTAATAAACTAAAAATTTTTGATAAAAAAAATATGACACTTAGAAAATTAACAGTCCGCGAAGCACTAAGAGAAGCCATGGCCGAAGAAATGCGCACTAATCCCGAAGTATTTGTGATGGGCGAAGAAGTGGCGGAATATAACGGCGCGTACAAAGTTACCCAAGGCTTACTTGCTGAATTTGGCCCAAAACGCGTTATCGATACCCCAATTACCGAACATGGTTTTGCTGGCTTGGCTGTAGGTGCGGCATTTGCTGGCTTGAAGCCAATTGTTGAATTTATGACTTTCAACTTTGCTATGCAAGCAATCGACCAAATCATCAACTCGGCCGCCAAAACTTGCTATATGTCGGGCGGACAAGTGAGCAGCCCAATGGTGTTTCGTGGCGCTAACGGCGCTGCTTCTCGCGTTGGTGCGCAACATTCTCAATGCTATGCTGCTTGGTATGGCGCAATTCCCGGCTTGAAAGTGGTTTCGCCCTACTCTGCTGCTGATTGCAAAGGCTTGTTGAAAGCCGCAATTCGCGATGCTAATCCTGTGGTTTTCTTAGAAAATGAAATTACCTACGGCTTCTCTTTTGAAGAAGAATATGACGATGATCATATTGTTGAAATTGGCAAAGCTAAAGTGGTGCGCGAAGGCACTGATGTCACCATCGTAACCTTCTCATTAATGGTAAAATATGCGCTTGAAGCCGCAGAACAACTAGCTTTAGAAGGAATTGAAGCTGAAGTTATTGACCTGCGCAGCATTCGTCCACTTGATCGCGAGACCATTATTGAATCGGTCAAAAAAACTGGCCGCTGCGTTACTGCTGAAGAAGGATTTCCCTTCGCTTCAATTGGCAGCGAAATATCCGCCATGTTAATGGAAGAAGCCTTCGATTATCTCGACGCCCCAATCAAAAGGCTTGCTTCAGTTGACGCACCTTTGCCATATGCTGCAAACCTAGAGCGCCTTGCATTGCCAAAGGTTGCCAATATTGTTGCAGCGGTGAAAGAGGTTTGTTATCCGAAATAAAAACGGACAAAATTCCAAACCCAAATGAAAGAGAAATTTTTGCCCCCAAAATTTATAAATTTAAATTTTTTTAATATTTGAAAATTTATAATTTCGTCAAAAAATATAACATTTCCAAAACACTCTTCGTAACTTATTTTATTTTTTTTGCCGTAATAATTTACTTTGTAGGCTGCGCCCTGTTTGGCTCGAAGGGCTTTGTAAAATATCTCTCTTTACAAAAAGAAATTGCCAATCACGATTTAACCAAACAAGAATTGCAAGATAAACTGCGCGCCAAAAAAAACATGGTCGATGGCATGAATGTTGACTCACTAGACCTTGATTTGCTTGACGAAGAAGCCCGTCGCTCTTTAGGATATTCTAACAAAAATGAAGTCGTAATTTACCCCAATCAACAACAAAAAACTGACCAATGAACCAGCAAATTTCTTTCAGTCGCGAAGTTATTCGCAAATTATTTCACCTATTTTTATTAATTTTACCTATCGGTTATCACTTTTTAGGAAAGTGGCGCGCCCTTGCAGTTGTAGTGCCAATGACTGGTTTAGTTTTAGCAGCCGACCATTATCGCAACAGAAATTTAACCGTAAAATTTTGGTTTGAGAAATTTTTTAAACCAATTTTACGCAGCCACGAATTAGAAGGTGGAAAATTCTGTGGAGCCACATGGGTCGCGCTTGCAACCTGCTCGGTGTTTTTTATTGGCAGTGAAGAAATTGTCGTGGCCGCTTTAGCAATTTTAGCAATTTGCGACTCTGCCGCCGCCATTGTGGGACGCTCTTTTGTCAGCCAACCTTTCTTTGAGAAAACCCGCGCCGGATCAATCGCCTTCTACATTTCTGGCCTTGTCGTATTATTTTTCTGCGGCGCAATTTATGAATCTGGCATTTGGTTTTACCTCTTCGGATTTTTCGCTTTATTCTGTGCAACCATAATTGAAGCGCGTCCAAGCTTCTTCAACATTGACGACAATTTTACAATTCCTGTCAGTTTTGCCGTAATTATGATGATGTTTAACATTATGTGGAATTACAACTACTAGGATTGCATTCTACAGGCTGTAAGTTAGAATTAGGCTTCAATAGTAAGAGCTAAAATAAAATCATGATTTTCCCCAAAGATTTTCCCGACAAACTGCGCTCACAAATTCTAGTTTCAGAAGTAGTGGGAAAGCGCGTCAAACTTAAGCTGCGCGGCAAAGAATTTTCTGGGCTTTGTCCATTTCACAATGAAAAATCGCCATCATTTACAGTGAATGACCAGAAGGGATTTTACCACTGTTTTGGCTGTCAAGCGCATGGCGATATTATTTCATTTGTCATGCAATCTGATGGCCTTGAATACCCTGACGCCGTAAGGCAGCTGGCTGATGAGCATGGCATTGAAATTCCGCAAGTTAAGCATTCTTCTGCGCAAGTTGCTTTTGAAACACAACTTGATCGCGACTATTTAATTTTAGAAAAAGCCTGCGCATTTTTTGAGAAATCTTTGCAAGAATCAATGGGCCGCGAAGCCAAGAGTTATATAGCTAAACGCGGTCTTGGTGCTGGCGTAATAAAAAAATTTCGCTTAGGTTACGCGCCAAATTCTTACGAAGCGTTGAATAAATTTTTGCAAGGCTTAGGCTTCTCAGAGCTAGAGCTGCAACGCTGTGGAATTATCAGCTTAAATAATCAGAATAAACTTTACGATAAATTTCGTAATCGGGTAATTTTTCCCATCACTGATAAAAAAAATCGCGTCATTGCTTTTGGCGGTCGAGTGCTTGCGGCTGAGGACATGCCGAAATATCTCAACTCGGCAGAAACCGAAATTTTTAAGAAAAATCAGACGCTGTATAATTTTTTTCACGCAAGAAAATCTATCTTCGATAAAAAATACGCCGTGGTCGTTGAAGGCTACATGGACGCCATCTCGCTGGCCTCAGCTGGCATTGAAAATGTGGTTGCAGGATTAGGCACTGCGCTTGGAGAAAACCACTTACGAGAGCTTTTTAACATTACCGATCAAATTGTCATCTGCCTTGATGGAGACAGTGCTGGCCTGCGCGCAGCCAAACGCGTTGCCGAGATTGCTTTGCCAATAATTAGCGCCAAAAAGAATATCAGCTTCACATTTTTGCCTAATCAAATGGATCCTGACGATTTTGTAAAAACTTTTGGCGCAGCCGAATTAGAGAAGAATTTTTCTAAAGCCACAACCTTATCTAAAGCCTTGCTAGAGTTCACTCTATTCGATTTAGGGCTAGAGAAAAAAGCTAAAATTAGCGCCGAAGATAAAGCAAAAATTGAAGCAGAATTAACTAAAAAAACTCTCGAAATAAAAGATGTAACTTCGCGAAAATATTTTTCGTTATTTTTTAAAGATGCACTTTATTCAATTGGACGAAATACCATTAAGCCCAAGAAAGGAGAGGCTTCACACAGCACAGAAAAAAACCACGATTTTGGCAATTTAGTTAGCAAAATTTATGCCAAACCAAATAATGTTGCTGATAATTTAGCCAAAAATATTGTCGCTTTAATTATAAAATATCCGCAATTGTCTAATCATCATGATGAAAATTTTGACATAAAAGAGGTGAATTTTTTAAACGATGAACTTACTGATATCAAGGACGCGGCCATTGAATTTATTGATAATGCTGAAGAGTTTGACAGCAAAAAACTGCTGCAAACCCTTGAAAATACTAGCTCTGTGGCAGTTTTGCGCGAGATTAAAAATCTTCTTGCAACCATGTCTAGCTTTGCTGTAGAATTGGGCGAAGCAGAAATTGGCCAAAAGATGAGCCTGCTGCTTTTAAAAGAATTATTGCTACAAGTCGACTGGCAATATAAACAATCTCTCGCCAAAATTGACGAGATTGAAACTTACCAAACCACAATAATTAACGAAAAAATTAAAGAGCTTTTTGCTTACAAAAATTTGCTTGAGCAGAAAATTTTAACTTTAACAAAAGACTCAATGTAAGCTTGATAGAGTAAGCTTAGTACAATATTTTTAACAAAATAAATTTTTTAAAATGGCAACGAAGAAAAAAATAGTTACTCGCAGTAAAAAAATTAAAACTTTGGCGCGCATGATTAAGCGCAACGCCAAAAGAAATTTGGTGAAATCAAAAATTTTAGCGCGCGATGAACGCAAAGCTTTGGCTTCAAAAGAGGCTTTAAAGTCAGCAAAATCAACAGTTAAGAAGGTTGCAAAAAAATTAGTGCCAGCAAAAAAGATGGTAAAAGTTGTTGCAAAAGGCGGAAAAAAATCTGCGGCAAAAAAAGCTGTGAAGCCAGCAAAATCAGCGGTTAAGAAAGTTATAAATTCTAAAGTTAATGCAAAAAACTCTAAAATTTCCCATCTTAAAAATGCTACAAAAAATTTAAAAAATGGCGCAAAGGCTTTAAAGAGTAAGGTTGTTAGCTTGAAGAGCAATGTCTCTAACTTAAAAAATAACAACGCTAAATTATCTAAAGTAGATGCCAAATCTGCTAAAATTGTTGCAAAAAATTCTATCGATAAATTGGCTAAAGCCACATCTGGCAAAGCTGAAAAGGTTGAAATTTTAACTAAGGCTGAAAAAAAATCTGCTGCAAAGCAAGAAATTATTGCTAAGAAAAATCAATTGATTGAAAGCGCCAAGCCACAAGCCAGTAAGGACGATGACAAAAGATTATCTGCTGAATTATCTGAAAAGTTGAAGAAATTACTTACTCTTGGTAAGTCGCAAGGCTTTTTGACTTACGATCAAATCAACGAACACATGGACTCCGATGTCGATCCTGACAAGATGGAGCGCATTTTAGATGTACTTACTGAATTCAAAATTAACATTGTTGAAAAAGAAGAAGATCTTGAAAAACTTATCGAAGAAGGCCTGATTGGCAAGGACGAAGAGAAAAGCCAAAAACGCAGCGAAGACTCGGTTAAAACTTATCTGAAGTCGATGAGCACAGTAAAATTGCTGACTCGCGAAGATGAAGTTTCTATTGCCATGCGCATTGAAGAAGGCCGCAACAAAACCGTCAAGGCCTTGTATCAAAGCCCAATTATTGTGAAGCACTTTATTGAATGGTATAACGGCCTTTCTGAAGGCACCATTTTGCTGCGCGACATTATTCGCATTGACGAAACCTACAACTCAGAATTAGAAGAGTTGATTAAAACTAATGACCAGCAAGCCGCTGCTAGCGCTGAACCGCAAGTTCCTCATGAAGATGACATTACTTCAATTATGAATGATGTTGTTGAAACGCATGAAGATTCATTTTTTGAAGATGAAGAGTTGGAAGAAATTGACGAAAGCGTTGTCTCATTTGTTTCGATGGAGCGAATTTTGATGCCAAAAATGCTTGATTTATTTCAACGCATTGCAGTAGTTTGCCAAAAAATTATTGATAAATCGGAAAATAAAAAATCGGCGGACATCAAGAAAGACAAAGATATCATCAAGTTAAAAGCTGAATTTGAAAAACTTTCTTCTGAAGTTAGCTTCAATGATTCGCTAATCAAAGCTTTGGTTGACCAACTTTACGAGGGCCATAAAAAAGTGTTAGATAGCGAAGTGGCCTTGCTGCACTTGTCTCGCGGCCATCGCATTGACCGCCTAGATTTCTTGAAACAATATGCCACACTTGCTGAAGGCGATGTTTGGAGCAAAAAATTTGCCGCTTCCAAAGATAAAAAATGGCAAGATTTTGCTAAAACTGATGAAGTAAAAATTACTGAATTACAAGAAAGAATTGGTAAAATTACGCGCATTATTGGCCTAGAGCTGTCTGAGTTTAAGGTGCTTATCAATGAAATTCGCAAAAGCCAAGATAGTGAGTTGAAGGCCAAAAAAGAAATGATTGAAGCCAACTTGCGTTTGGTGGTTTCGATTGCAAAAAAATACACTAATCGCGGTTTACAATTTCTCGATTTGATTCAAGAAGGCAATATTGGCTTGATGCGCGCTGTTGATAAATTTGAATATCGTCGCGGCTATAAGTTTTCAACTTATGCCACTTGGTGGATTCGCCAAGCCATAACCCGCGCCATTGCCGACCAATCGCGCACTATTCGCATTCCAATTCACATGGTTGAAACAATTAACAAAATTGTTAAAACCTCGCGCCAACTTACGCAAGAGCTGGGCCGTAACCCTGACGCGCAAGAAATTGCTGACAAATTACTAATGCCGGTTGA
>CANGNU010000013.1 GCA_947455365.1 Rickettsiales bacterium
CGATAAATTTTATCTTGTATATCACCCGCCGCAAAAACACCTGCAATATTAGTTGTTGCGGTGCCTTTTTTAGTTAATATGTATCCTTCCGCGTCAATCTCTAAACCAGTTTTTGCGAATAGATCAGAGTTTGGTTTGTGGCCAATTGCAATAAATACACCGTCAATTTTTAACTCTTGTGTTAAGCCATCTTGGGTATTTTTCAGCCGCACTCCCGTCACGCTTTTTGGGATTTCAGAGCCTAAAACTTCATCAAGCGCATGATTCCAAATTACTTCAATTTTTGGATTTTTGAATAATCTATCTTGAAGAATTTTTTCCGATTTAAATTTATCGCGACGATGCACCACGAAAACTTTTGCCGCGTGATTAGTTAAATAGAGAGCCTCTTCAACCGCGCTATTACCGCCGCCAACCACTACAACATTTTTATTCTTGAAGAAAAATCCGTCGCAAGTTGCACAACCAGAAACACCAAAACCTTGAAAATGTTTTTCTGATGGAAGGCCGAGCCACTTGGCTTGAGCGCCTGTGGCAATAATGACAGCATCGGCTTCATAAACATCGTCAGATTCACCAACCATGACAAATGGGAGTTTGCTGAAATCTACTGATTTAATGTGATCGGTAATTATTTTAGTACCAACATGCTCAGCCTGCTTGGCCATTTGCTCGACAAGCCACGGGCCTTGAATTGCCTCGGCGAATCCGGGGTAATTTTCAACCTCGGTAGTGATGGTTAATTGTCCGCCTTGCTGCATGCCGCTAACTAAAATTGGCTGCAAATTTGCTCGTGCCGCATAGATTGCCGCAGTATATCCCGCAGGCCCTGAGCCAATAATTACTAACTTTGTTTTATGTGTCGCCATTTTAATTTTCTATAAATTGTGTATATACATTGCATATACTTTAAACCATCAACATGCCACCATTAACATGCAGAGTTTGTCCAGTAATATAGCCTGCTTCATCACTTGCTAAAAAGGCCACGCTTGCCGCAATATCAGCCGCAACGCCCATTTTTTGCATTGGAATTGAGCCCAAGATGCCTTGTTTTTGTTGGTCATTTAGCACATCGGTCATGGCAGTTTGAATAAAACCGGGAGCGACGCAATTAATGGTAATGCCTCTTGTCGCCACTTCTTGCGCAAAAGATTTGCTCATGCCAATCATGCCCGCCTTAGAGGCTACATAGTTGGCCTGCCCCGGATTACCAGTAACACCAACCACCGATGCAATGTTAACAATACGCCCCGCCTTTCTGCGCAACATTTTTTTAATAGCCGCGCGATTCAACATGAAGGTTGATTTTAGATTCACATTTAAAACTTGATCCCAATCTTCATCTTTCATGCGCAAAGCCAAGTTGTCTTTGGTGATTCCCGCATTGCAAACTAGAATATCAATTTGTCCGCCAGCAAGCTCTTCAGCTTTGTCAAATAAGGCTTCAACCTGCGTTGCATCTGACAAATTGCAAGGCAAAATTTTACATTTATCTTCACCAATTTTTTCAGCTAATTCTTTTAATTTATCTTCTTTGGTGCCCGAAATTACTAGGCGCGCACCTTGTTTGACAAGGCTTTCAGCGATTGCGGCGCCAATTCCGCCAGTTGCACCAGTTACTAAAGCATTTTTTCCTGTAAGTCTGAACATAAAATAAATAATGGATTAGTATAGTTTAAGAAATTGACTACAGCGAGTAGCATTTTGGCTGAACGAAGCTGCGCTTCGAGACGCTCAAAATGCTACTCGCTGTAGTCAATTTCTTAAACTATACTAATAAGTTAAAATAGACCACAAGCTAGAGCCTGTAGCAACCAACACTATTCGACAATTTCAATCAAGTGATTCATTTTCTCGATTTCTTTTTTACTGTAACCAGTGTCGTTATATTTTTCATCAAGTTTCGCAGCAGGTTTTTTATCTGCCTTTTCTTCATTTTTAATTCCTGCATTGGCATCAGATAGCGCGCCACCTTCTTCAATTATATCATCAATATTTTTATCGCTTTTTTCTTCGACATTAATTTTTAAATCTTTGCCATCAAGAAGATTTTTTGAAACGCCGTCCATCATGGCTTTAACCAGCGGGTCAATCATTTCGCCAGGAATTTTAATAATATCAAAACAGCGCGCTTGTGCTAGCCAATCGGGAAATTCATGGCCTTTTTTTACCACAACTTTTTCTTCGTCGTCAGTCTGTTCACGCTTGCCCAGCAAGGCTTCGTAAGAATTTAGCGTAACCGAATAAACCAATCCAAAAATTAACAATGATTTTATAAAACCAAAAAATACCCCAAGAACGCGATCAATATTATGCGGCATTTTTTCTTGGAAATCTTTTGCTAATTTATTGGTCGACAAAGCCATGATAATAAAGACGGTGACAAAAACCATCGAGCCACTCGCAACATTAATTACCAATTTATTATTTGAATAATGCTCAACAAATTTAGCGGCATAAGGAGTGAGAAAATAAGCCAGAGCAATTGTAATTACCCAATTTAATAAGGCGAAAATTTCGCGAATAAAGCCGCGGAAAAAAGCAATTAAGACAAAAATAAAAGTTAATCCAATGACGGTTAAATCGAATAAATTTAAAGTTGCTGACATATATTTATTTTTTAAATAATCGTACGAATGGCAAGCTTGTAAACACTTGCTTTGGCGTTTTTAAATTGCCACTTTCATCGTGAAAAAATTGCCCAGATTTTTCACACAAATTTGCCGAGAAATTTTTCACTTGTGATTTCATTTTTTCAAACTTCATCACTTTTTCAATTTGTAAATCTATAAAGCTTTTTGTTGTTTGCAAATTTTGTGATTGATCTTTTACAAAAACTGCAAACGATTGCAAAATTATTTTCGATAAAGTTAAGCGTTTGGTGTAAAAATTAAAATCAGTTGATTTATCACCAATTTCTTTCCAGATAAAATCGGCAATTTTTTCAACATGTTGAAAGGCCATCAATAAAGGTTTTGGGCCATATTTAACTGTGGTAAAATTTTTGGGATTAAAATAAAAATTGCGCAATCTTTGCAAAGCAAGCTGATTTTCTTTCTCTCGTTCAAACAAATTATAAAGTGCAAATTTAATTTTTTGGCGAATTTTAAACGAGGAAAAATTTGGTTCTGCGGCAATAATTTGCGCCAGATTGCGGTTTTTTTCTTCAATATAAAACTGAATTAAGTCAAGACAGCCATTTTCAAAAAGCAAATTCTTAAATTTTGCCTCAATTTGACATTCAATAATCGCTCGCGTCAAAACCTCTTCGCTCCAGCCTTCAAGCGGGCAAAGTTGCAAAAATTTAGCAAGAATATTGCGCTTATTTTCAAGCGAATCTAAAATCATATGTGAAAATTAAACTTTTTCTTTTAATTTAATTGCGTTTTAGCGATACTGCAATCCATTTTTTAATGGGTCGATAATTTTTTATTTAGCAATCAATGACTACAAGCGACAAATTACTTCCAGTTCACAAAAGATTTAACATTGAATTTTCACGCGGTCAAGGCGCCTATCTTTTTGCTGATGGCAAGAAATATCTCGATTTAGGCGCGGGAATAGCGGTTAACTGCCTTGGTCACTGTCACCCAAAAATGGTCGAAGCCATTACCACACAAGCAAAAAAATTGTGGCATGTTTCTAACATTTACAATAGTGGCGAATTAAATTTATATGCCGACAAGCTAGTTGGCACAAGCTTTGCCGACTATGTTTTTTTCTGCAATTCTGGCGCTGAGGCAATTGAATGCACCATCAAAATGATTCGCCGTCATTTTTATGTTAATAACCAACCAGAAAAAAATCGTATCATCACCTTTACTGGCGCCTTTCACGGCCGCACTATCGCAACAATTTCTGCCGCCGCAAAAAAGAAATATCTCGAAGGTTTTGAGCCAGCTTTAGACGGTTTTGATAATGTTGAATTTGGCAATATTGAAGCGGTGAAGAAGGCAATCACCAAACATACTGCGGGCATTTTAATTGAGCCAATTCAAGGTGAAGAAGGCATTCGTGTTTCTAGCAAAAAATTTATTCAAGAACTGCGTCAAGTTGCCGATGAACATGGTTTGCTATTAGCTTTTGATGAAGTGCAATGCGGCATGGGCCGTACTGGCCACCTACACGCTTATGAATATTACGGCGTAACACCCGATATTATCGCAGTTGCTAAAGCCATTGCGGGCGGCTTCCCTCTAGGTGCCTGCCTTGCTTCTAAAAAAGCTGCTGATGGCATGACACTTGGTGTTCATGGCACAACTTATGGTGGCAATCCTTTAGCCATGGCCGTTGCCAACTCTGTATTAACTGAAATGCTGAGCGAAAATTTCTTCCCTAATGTGCAAAAAGTTGCAGATGGATTAAAAACCGAATTGACAAAAATTCAAAAAAATCACCCCAATATAATTGATGAAGTGCGCGGCGTTGGCTTAATGCTTGGCCTTAAAATTAACGATAAAATTGAACACGCTACAATAGTTGAAAAATTTATCGAAAATGGTTTACTGACAATTCCTGCGGGTAATAATGTAATTCGTATAATTCCGCCATTAATTTTAACTTCTGCGCAAGTGCAAGAAGCGGCGGAAAAAATTGAAATTAGCCTATCGCAAATTTTATGAATCCAGCAGAAAATATTGGCGCTGTTTGTAACTTGAAAAAACTGGTCGATGATAATGCTGCTGGGGCATTTTTATGCACTACAATTAAATCTGACAATCCTAATTATTTAGCAATAATCCACGCCAATAATACCTTTTGTGAGGCTTTTGAAGCCGATCAAGAAGAATTAATTGGCTATAGTTATGACTTTTTATTTGATGATCTTGACATTAATTATTCTTCGGAAGAACAGCTTGAATATATTCGTCTAATCAAGTCCATCAAAGACTTGCACGAATGTTCAATTGTAATGAATTTAGAACATCGTCATGAAGAAGAATTATTGACGGCAAAGTTTAAGGTAAGCTTCAAGCCATTTCCCGCTGAAGCTGATGAAACCGCAGCCCTAGCAGAAAGCGCCGTTGCAAAAAAATTCTACGCCATTTTTACTTTTGAAAAAATTAGCCCCGAAGAAGCAGGAAATATGGAAGCGGGCGCAGTTAATTCGCAAAACAAATCTCTGGTTAAAAATCTTGAGCGAGCACTACATAGTGAAAAATTATTGCGCGAAATTAGCTATTTAATCATTTCTGACGCTTCAGTTAAACAAATTGCGCAGACCATTGCAAAATCTTTGCAGCAACATTTAAAAATTGACCGCTGCCTTATTCACGATTACATAAAAGGCGTGCCGTCATTTGTTGTCGAGCATTGCAATCAAAGGCTTAAACCAATAGTCACTGAAAATAAAGAAAACGCCACCGAGATAAATTCTTACATTAATTTTCAAAATAATTTCTACAAAAAAATTAAACTTAACAATAAAAATAGTGCCATATTTATTGTTGATGATGTTCAATCCGATCCAAGCTTTGCAAGTCTTGAAGGCTTCTACAAAAAATTTTCTATTACTTCACAAGTTGCGGCAATTACTTCTTTTGATAATGAAATTAACGGTGGAATTTATCTGCAACAATCTGAAAAACGAGTTTGGACAATTGATGAAATTGAATTGATTGAATTGGTAACAGACCAACTGGCCATTGCCATAGACCGCTCTTACTCAATTGAAAAAATTATGATCGCCAACCATAATTTGTTAGAAAAAACTTTGGAATTAAAAGAGGCGGTGAAAAAAGAAAAAGCTTTGCGAAAAATTCAAAGCGAGTTTGTTGCGCTAGTGTCGCACGAATTTAAAACGCCGCTGCAAATTATTGATAGCACACGCGAATTAATTTCACGAAAAATAAAATCTTTGCAACTGCCAGATGACTCTTTCGACAAATATCTTGAGCGCATTAAAAGTGGCATTCAGCGCATGAGTGGCTTAATTAGCAGCACACTCAACTTAGCAAAAATTGAAAATGGCAGCGCTGATATAAAAATTGAAAAACAAGATTTCGATCTGCATATTTTGTTGCAAGATATTATTGAAAAAACTGCCAATATTGCAATTGGCAAAAACATTAAAGTTATCACCAAATTTTGCGATGGCGCCCTGCAAATTAACGGCGATCAAAAAATGCTAGATCACTGTTTTACTAATATTGTTTCTAACGCACTTAAATATTCGCAAAATGATACCAGTATCAATATTATTACCAAGGCTAGTGTCAGTAAGGTTGCAGTGCGAATAATTGACCATGGAATTGGCATTCCTGCAGAAGACATTGAAAGTGTTGGCAAAAAATTTTTTCGCGCAAAAAATACTTTGGCAGTCTCAGGAACGGGCATTGGAATTTATTTAACGAAATATTTCATTGAATTACACAAGGGAAATGTTTTAATTAAGAGTAAGTTAAATGTTGGAACTTCAGTTACTGTAATTTTGCCACGAAATTAGAAAATTAATAAATGAAAAAACTATTGGCTGCAATTGCCATTACCAGCTCTTTTGCCAGCGCCCTTGCCAGCGCTTCTGCTTTTGCAGCAGATGCCGAAGAAAAACAATATCCTAATGCCTCGGGCCAAGTGCTGTTTGAACTTAAAAGTGATCGCATCATCAAAAGCGACAATAATAGAACCCCGCCAACCAATACCTACATTAACATTGAACCCGATTTATCCCTCAATATTGACAAAAATTGGTCAGTAAAAACTGGCTGGAGAATTTTTCCGCAATATCAAAGAAACTATGCCTCACCTGAAAAAACTCGCACAATTTTAAGCGACAATCGCGGCTTTAATCAAGATGACACTGGCGTTGTGGTTGAAGAATTAAAAGTGGCATTTAAAAATGATGACATGAAATTTTCTGCGGGTAAAATTAACCCCACCTTTGCCACCATGTATCGCAAAACTAAAAGGCTTGGTGTTTTTGTCACCGATTTTACCGAAGAATATGAATTGCGCGAAAAAATTGGCGCCAGCATTGCCGCTTTGCTAGAAGATAGCGAAATTACCTTCAGCACTTTTTTTAATGATACCAGCGGATTAAGCAGCAGCGCCATACAAAATCGTGGCCGCGAAAGAACCAACGATGGCACGGCTGGCAACACTTCCACTTTGTCTTCCTACACCATGACCATTGAAGGACAAAAATTATTTGGCAAAGAAAATTTGTTCTACAACTTTGGTTATCGCAGTCTTGGCGTTAATAACAACGGCCTTAATAAGCGCGAAATTGGCTATAGCGGAAACTTAGAATACTTATACAAAGTCAGCAACGATACTTCAATAATTCCATTAATTGAAATTGTAAAAATTAATAATTTCACTGGCTTAACTAGCCGCGAGGCACGCTATGTTACAACTTCCCTTATTGGCAAGTACAGCCGCTGGACTGCAAGCGTTACCAGTGTTTTGCGCGATATTAGTCACAATTATACAACCGCGTCAACAGTTAATACTCACGATAAAGAATTGCAACTTTCAATTGGTTACAAATTTGCCAATAATTTAGCGATCGATGTCAGTCGCGCCAGCATTCAAGAAAATAGACACAATGCCTCAATGGTCGGCGTTATTTTTAGTTATCTTTATAAATTTTAAGCCTAGTGATTTTCATAGATCTTTCCAGTCTTAGCTCTATCAGCATCTCGGCCTCAAACCTGATGAATTCACCTTTGGTGCATCATTTGATTGAGCATGAAATCATGCATGTTTTTTTTAACATGATGCGCGGATCACGAAAAGGGCTTAGTCGTGCGCAACGCCGTAAGTTGGCAAATCGGCGCCGGCGTTGGTTTACTGACAATATCATCATGCATCATAAACGCTTGCATGATCGCAATCGCGAAATTGTTATTGCTGAAGCGAAGACAATGGCGATGGCAAAAAAACTTGGCAAATTGCCTGAAAGCCCTACAAACAAATGGCGTGATCGCGTTGGAACAAGAGACCGTGGTAAAATTATTCGTGGTCGAGTTGACGCCAGAAGATCTCGCGCACGCAGCAGATGGCTGAGCGTTGCAGAAACGCCAGAAAGCGGCGGCGAAGATAAAGGTGGGTTTGAAACTGGCAATGTTCGCTAGATTAACCGCAAGAGATTTTCCTTAGAGCCACTAACGCTGCCAAAAATACCAGAATCTGCGCTTGCTAAAATTTTAGCCCATAATTTACCAATCCCAAATAAGCATTTTTTGCGCTTTTAATATTTCCTGCATCTTTTATTGTCACAAAATTAAAACTGATTTGCGCATTGTTTTTGTTTAGATTGTGCGCATAGAAAAACTCAAAATCTCGCTCTTTACCTTGCGGCTTTAAAGATAGACTGGCATTGTATCGCAGCACATTTCCGCTATTGTCGCGCGCAATTGGAATATCAACCAAAGCCTTGCCGCTGTAAACACGAAGTGGCTCACTATAAATTATTCCAAGCCTTCCACCAAACGCTGCATCATTCACCAGCCCTAGAGACGAGCTGCGACTGCGAATGTTAGAATAGCTGCGGAAAATTCCAATATCATTGCCTTGCGCTTTAGTTACGCCTTCAGAAAAACTGCCAATCAAAGAAAAATTATTGAACAATTTTTTGCTTGCTGAAAATTTAAAGTAAGAAGTTTTGGCATTGCCTCCTGCACCAAACGCCCCAAGGGCTTGCGAGTTTAAAAAATTATTGTTGAACTCATTTAAACTGCCCAAAGAAAAAGCTAAAGTTGTGCCAAAATTTGGCGTATAAGAAAAATTAAAATTGGAAATTTGATTTTCTTTGGCGCTTGATTTAGTTAATAACGACGAGCTGTTGTAAGAATCTTGATAAGAAAATCCCAGCTTAAATTTGTTGTTAAAAAACTTCTGCTCAAGAAAAATTTGATTGAAGTTTCTCTGTACAACATTTGTTGCAAATGCGCGATTAATAAAGGATTGGTAAGTGTTGGCGGCAAAATTATTTTGTGAAATAAAATTAAAATTATTGATTTCAACAAAATTAGAATTACGCAATTCATCAACATTAAAAGCAAAAGCAAGGCGCGAATTTTTGCTAAAATTTTGCGCCAGAGAAAATCCATTGCCACTAGCTAAAGTTTTATCTTCTTGCGATTTATCAATTACTAAATGCTTAGAACGATTATCGCTGTAAGATTTTACTTGCAGATTAACCTGAGTTAAAGCCGTGCCGTTATTGGTTGTAAATGATATTGGTAAATTGTTGGATTTATATTCATTAAGCAAAATATTATTAATAGAAACAGCAGAAACATTGCCGCGTGCCGAAATTTTTGCGCCAAGATTTGCTTTATAGTCACGACCATAATCATCAAAGAAGACAGCGTTTTGTAGGGCTGGCGCAATGTTATGCGTAAAGGCATCGCCAAAAATTGCATCGCTGACGAAGGAAGAATTTTGTAAATTATAACTTTGCGAATTAACCGAAGCACCATAAGCAAAATTGTTAGAGCCTTGCGCCTGAACGGCTGCGTAAAGGTTTAATAAACCGTGACCGTAAATATTATCAACACCAACATCGCCTAAATCGGTTGCGGTAGTTAGTAAAATGTTGGCAACTTGTGGCGCAGTTAAATGTGGCCAAGCCGCGCGAATTATGGCTGCAGCGCCCGAAACTTCTGCAGCAGCAGCAGAGCTATTTGACAGAGTTGCATATTTTTGTCCGTTAGATCCAGTTGCGTTAAGATTATTAACATCGGACGAGGCCCCGACAATATTGGCTCCGGGCGCTACTAAACAATATTTATTGGCAATTCCGCAAATATTACTAGTGTCAGTAATTATATTATCTGCACTCACCGCACCTACAGCCAGAACATATCCCGCCAAATCATTATTATTTGCAAGCAATGCCGGCTTCTGTGGTTTTTGTTTTGTTAGATAAGAAGAATCTTGTCCAGCGCTCTGGCCATTGGCCGCGTTGTCTGCGTCATCGCCAGTTGCGGCGATAATTAAAACATCTTTACTTTGCGCCGCGTTAATTGCGGTGATAATTTTTCGGTCAGAAGAATTAGTGCCTGAAGGTGTGCCGTTGTAGGTTGTATAAGATCCATATTTCCAACTTGCATTAATTATTCGCACATTTTCTTTAGCGGCAGCGCCAGAAATTGCGGCCGAAGTAGAATCTACATTCACACTTAAAACATTGTCACCAAGGTAAGATGAGACAATTCCCGCCTCGTAAGCAACGCCGTGAATTCCCTCACCATCTTTGGCTGCGGCGGCAATTGATGCAGAGTAAGTTCCGTGACCTTTTACATCAGAAATAGTATTGTTGTTAGCAACATAATTATAGCTGTCGGCGGCAACAAAATTTGCTGAAATTTCAATATTGTTAGATTGAATTCCGCTGTCAGTAAAGGCAATTTCAACACCCTGCCCTGCAATAGTTTTATTATTTTTAGCAAGAACAGTGTAGGCTTCAGCAGCGTGAATTGCCTCTAAACTCCATTGCGCATTATATTCTGCAGTGCGATAAGCATTGGCTTCTGCCGCAGAAACTTGCCAAGTTGTGGGGGTGGCTCCACCGCCGCTATCGTTGCTTGACCCGCCATTTGATTGATTTGAAGAAGGGGGAGAGCTGCCGCCGCCAGAGCCGCCACCAACACTTCCAGCAGCGACAGCGGTAATTGTAATGATTAGGGCTATTATGGCGAACATGTGGTGTGTTTTCTAAATTTATAAACTAGCAAAAAATAATCGTAAATTTAGCGACAATTTTACTTAGTCAAAATACGGCCCGTTATATCCCCTGCGGGGATACACTGCCGTATTTTGACTAAGTAAAATTGTCGCTAAATTTACGATTATTTTTTGCTAGTTTATAAATTTAGAAATGAAAATCTAGAGGGAAAAGCGCGTATGAGGCTAGAATCCTAGGTTATAGCTGACTAAACCCAAATAATCGCGGCCAGATTTTTTTATATTGCCGACATCTTTGGTGGTTAAAAAATTAAATCCAAGGCGTGAATTTTCGCTTAAATTTTGCGAGTAGAAAACTTCAAAATTGCGCTCTTTTCCTTGTGGTTTTAGCGAGATATTATCGGTGAAGCGAGTGACATTTCCTGCATCATCGCGAGCAATTGGCACATCAATTGCCACCTTGCCTTTGTAAATTCGCAGCGGTTCGCTGTAAATTATTCCTAGCCTACCGCCAAAAATTTTATCATCGACAAAACCCACTGAAGAAGCGCGACTGCGAACATTATTATAGCTGCGAAAAATGCCAACATCATTGCCTTTGGCTTGCGTTATACCTTCTGAAAAACTGGTGATGAATGAGACGCTGTTAAATAATTTTTGACTAGCGGCAATTTTAAAGTAAGAAGTTTTAACATTGCCACCCGTCTCAAATGCGCCAACGGCTCGCGAGTTTAAAAAATTATTGTTGAACTCGTTTAAATTTCCCAAAGAAAATGAAATTACGGTTTTTTCATGTGGCGTGTAGGCAAAATTTACATCAGAAATTTGATTATCTTTACTATGTGTTTTAGCCAGCAATGACAAGCCTTCATACGATGTTTGATGAGATAAAGTCATCTTCAATTTTTGTGAAAAAAGTTGCTGCGATAAAAATAATTGGTTGAAATTTTTTTGCGCTATGCTGTTTTGAATTTGCGTTGTTTGCAAATTGCTAACGCCGCCAATAAAGGACTGGAAAGGGTTGGCGGCAAATCCGTTAACGGAAAGAAAGCCAAAATTATTCAAATCGGCAAAATTATTATTGCGCAATTCATCAACATTGAAAGCAAAGCCAAGCTTAGAGTGGCGCGATGATTCTTGCACAAAAGAAAATCCATTGCCGCTAGTTAATGCTTTATCTTCTTGCGAGCGATCCATTACTAAATGTTTTGAACGA
>CANGNU010000014.1 GCA_947455365.1 Rickettsiales bacterium
GAACGCAACAAAGTGCTTGAAGCCATGACTGACAATGTTTCAGAGCTTGTCTTGTCTGACAATCGTTTGCAAACTCAAGCAATTACAATTGTGCAAAGCCAAGGGGCGTCTGCTTTGGGAAGCCAAGCACAATTTTTAGAAGCTCTAGAAAAAACTGGTTTGCTCAATCGTAAAATTGAATTTTTACCTTCAGCAAAAGAAATTGCTAAACGCCAAGTTGATAAGGTGGGCCTTACTCGCCCAGAGCTTTGCGTTATGCTTGCTTATGCCAAAATGGATATTTACAACCAGCTTCTTGCTTCAAAACTAGTTGATGATAAATATTTTACCGATGAATTGCTCGGCTATTTCCCGCAATTAATGCAGAAAAAATTTGTCGCTGAAATTGAATCGCATCAACTACGCCGCGAAATTATTGCTACGCAAATTACTAACTTTGTGGTAAACCGCGCTGGCATTAGTTTCATCAATCAAATTTCGCAAGAAAGTGGCTTTAGCACGGTTGATGTAGTAAAAAGTTTCATCATCGCTTGCGATTCTTTTGGCCTGCGCAAAATTTGGGAAGAAGTTGAAAATGTTGAAGGTGTTGCTGCTCATATTCAAACACAAATGTTTTTAAGTGCGCATAAATTATTAGAACGCGCAATGTTGTGGTTGCTACGCAATCAAGTGTCGGGAGACCTTACTACAATTGTTGCTCGCTTCAAAAAAATTGCCGCAGAATTATCAAAAATTTTGCCGCAAGTTTTAGCGCAAGCATCAAAAGATTCTTACGAAAGAAAAGTTAAAACTTATTCTTCAAGCAATGTTGATCAGTCTCTTGCCTACAAAATAGCGGCGATGGACCCCATTGCTTCTGCTTTTGACATTGCTGAAATTTCTGCAAAATCGCAATTCGATTTAAAAACAATTGCCAAAGTTTATTTTGCTGTTAGCACGCGTTTTTCACTAAAATTCTTGCGAACAAAATTATCAGAATTGGCCTCTGATGACTACTGGCAGAACCTTTCTAGCAAAACCATTGTTGAAGATTTATATTCATGCCAAATGAAAATTGCCGCGCAAATTGTTGAATCTGATTGCAAAGAAAAAAATTTCTGCGAGATTGAAGCAATGGAGAAATGGACAAAATCACAAGGTGCTTTGGTTGAACGCTACGACAATTTTATTGCCGAGTTAAAATCGCATCCAAGCCCCGATTTATCTGTGTTTGTAGTGGCGTTAAATCGCTTGAAACCATTGGTTAATTAATACAAATATGCGGTCGTGGCGGAATTGGTATACGCGCAACGTTGAGGTCGTTGTGGGGTAAAACCCGTGGAAGTTCAAATCTTCTCGACCGCACCAATAAATATATTTTATGAAACTTTTAGTTTTAAAAGAGACCAATTCTAATGAAGCGCGCGTTGCTTTGACGCCTGATCTTGTTTCTAAATATCAGAAACTTGGCTTTGAAATTTTTCTTGAAAAAGGTGCGGGAGGAAAGGCTGGAATTAGTGATGAAGCTTACTCTAAAGCGGGCGTGCAAATTGTACAAGATATTGAACAAGTGCTACCAAGCGTTGATGTTATTGCTTCGGTGCAGCGCAATGAAATTAATTTATCTGCTGTAAAAAAAGGTGCGGTCTTTGTCGGAATGCTAAATCCACATTTTCAAAAAGAAAAAGTTGTGCAATTAATTGATGCAGGAATTTCTTCTTTTGCACTTGAGTTGGCACCTAGAATCACAAGGGCGCAAAGCATGGATGTACTTTCTTCACAAAGCAATTTGGCGGGCTATGTTGCGGTTATTAATGCAGTTTCGCAAATGCAAAAATGCGTGCCAATGATGATGACCGCTGCTGGCACTGTAGGCGCCGCACGATTCATGATTCTTGGCGCTGGTGTTGCAGGCTTGCAAGCAATTGCTACAGCCAAAAGGCTTGGCGGCATTGTTTGCGCCTTCGATGTTCGCGCTGCAGCAAAAGAACAAGTGCAAAGTTTGGGCGCAAAATTTATTGAAGTAAAATCAAATGAATCGGCTGAAACCAAGAGTGGCTATGCTCGTGAGACCAGCGATGAATATAAAAAACTGCAAGAAAAATTAATTTTTGACACAATTGCTAATCAAGATGTAGTAATTTCTACCGCATTAATTCCTGGAAAAAAAGCGCCAATTTTAATTAGCGAAGAGATGGTAAAAAATATGAAGGCGGGTTCAATAATTGTCGATTTAGCTGCGGTAAATGGCGGCAATTGTGCGCTAACAAAAGTTGGCGAAATTGCCAAAATTCATGGTGTTACAATCATTGGTCACGAAAACTTTGCAAGCCTTGTGTCAACTGATGCTAGCAATCTTTACGCAAAAAATATTTTTAACTTTTTAGAGTTATTGGTTGATAAAGAAAAACAATCTCTTGCAATAAATTTTGAAGACGAAATTATCAAAGCAACTTTTGTCACAAAATAATTTTGACTTTGGTTGCAAAATAATTTCTCTACACCACAATAACTAGAATTTCATTTCAGATTTTTTCACTAAAAATTTTCTCATTTTCCTATGGCATTAAATTTAAATATTCCACAACCGGCCTTACAAAAACCTCGCATCACAATTTTTGGTGTGGGTGGAGCAGGTGGAAATGCAGTTAACAACATGATCCGCTCAAGCCTTGAGGGCGTTGAGTTTGTCGCTGCTAACACTGATGCACAAGCATTAACAAATTCTCTTGCTGAAAATAAAATTCAGCTTGGGGCCGCTACAACCAAAGGCCTTGGCGCTGGTTCATTCCCCGACCGTGGACGCGTTGCCGCTGAAGAAAATATTGAAGAAATTGAAGCGCTTCTTGATGGCAATAACATGGTTTTCATTGCGGCTGGCATGGGCGGCGGAACTGGTACTGGCGCAGCCCCTGTCATTGCAAAACTTGCGCGCGAACGCGAAATTTTAACTGTTGGCGTGGTAACAAAACCATTTCACTTTGAAGGAAAATATCGCATGGAAGCAGCAGAGAAAGGCATTGAGGAACTAAAAAAACATGTTGATACTCTTATCGTAATTCCTAATCAAAATCTTTTCCGCATTGCAAACGAGCATACTACATTTGAATCGGCGTTCAAAATGGCCGATGATGTTTTGCATGCTGGCGTACGCGGAATCACTGATCTAATCACCATGCCGGGCCTTGTCAATCTTGACTTTGCCGACATTCGCACCATCATGACTAAAATGGGAAAAGCCATGATGGGAACAGGTGAAGCAGAAGGCGAAAACCGCGCCATTGAAGCTTGCGAGGCCGCAATTTCTAATCCGCTACTTGATGATATTTCAATTAAAGGTGCAAAAGGCGTATTGGTTAACATGACCGGCGGCCCAGATATGACGCTATTTGAAGCCGATTTAGCTGTTAACACAATCAAGCGCGAAGTTGACTCTAACGCCAACATTATTTTCGGTTCGGCCTTCAATGAAAACATGAAAGGTCGCATTAGAATTTCGGTTGTTGCAACAGGAATTGACGAAGAAGAATATCGCAACGAATCCTTCAAAACTCAAGAAAGCCATGAGCCAAGCAAGTTTCGTGTTAATCTAGAAAAACCTGCGACAAAAAAATCTGACATTCATGAAGCGCCAGCGCGCAAAAGTTTTTTTGACCCCGGAAAGGCCGCTGCCATTGAAGAAGAAGAGTTTGAAGAAATTGACTCCGCCGATTTCAAAAGCAAAAAAACTTATGTCAAAGAAGAAAATATTCACTATGGCAAGGCCGATAACTCACACAGCAAAAAACATCGCGATGAAGATGACAGCTTCACCCAAATTAGTTTTTTTGGCGATGAATTAGAAGAAAAATTGCACGAAGAAGAGGAAGAAGAGGAAATGGAAAAACCAAAACCAGTAGCACCGCGAAAACACGCTAAAGCAGCAGCTCCAGCGCCAAAAAAAGAAGCAGCATCTGCTGGCTTCAGTTTGTTTAATTTTATGAATGGCAGCAATAAAAGTGCCGTTAAAAAAAGACATGAAGAAGAATATGATGATGAAATGGAGCAAGAAGAAGAGCGCTTAAAACAAGAGGAAGAAACTCGTAAAAAAACTTTACACAAACAAAGATTGAGCGAAGAAAAAACCAAAGAAGCTAGTAAGAAAAAACAAGAATTTTTTGGTGGCACAGTTTTTGATGATGAAAAGGAATCAAGCGAGAGTAAGATGGACGACGATGTAATTAATGTCCCTGCTTTTTTTAGAAGAAAGAAATAAGCAGAGCTTTACCAAAATAACGAATTGTCGTTGGCAACTAGAACGAATTGTCGTTAGCAACACAACTAAACGAATTGTCATTCCCGTGAAAGCGGGAATCTTTCCCCAAAAATTCATGACTAAAATTTACCTTATCAGCCCCCCAAAAATTAATCTGGCAGACTTTTCTCAATCTTTGCAAAGTGCTTTAGAAACTGGCCTCGTTCCAGCATTTCAGCTGCGCCTCAAAGATTGCGACAATCAAGAAATTTTAAAATCTGCGCAAGAGTTAAAAAAAATCTGCCACGATAATAATTGCTTATTTTTACTGAATGATTCTTGCCAAATGGCTCTAGACGCTGGCGCAGACGGCGTTCACTTGGGCGTTGACGATGACTCAATTGCCACTGCGCGCAAAAATTCTTCAAAAAATTTTATCATTGGCGCCAGTTGCTATAACTCGCGACACCTTGCAATTGAAGCGGCCGAGCAGGGTGCTGATTACCTTTCTTTCGGCGCATTTTTTCCTACTACCACAAAAATTGCGCGCAGCAAGGCCACTACAGAAATTATTGAATGGTCGCGTGAAGTAATGGATTTGCCAGTAACAGCAATTGGCGGAATTACTGCAGAAAATTGCGCACCATTAGTAAAATCTGGCGTCGATTTCTTGGCAGTAATTTCTTTTGTGTGGCAGCACCCACAAGGAGTAAAAGCGGCTCTACAATCAATGAATAAGGCAATAATTAGCCTTTCTTAATCGACCATTTTTTTAACAAATAATTTGAAACTGTGGCTCGCTCTACATCTGATAATTTTCGTGTAAAAATAATTATTTCGCCAATATCACCAGTAAAATAATAGGCCGAACTTTTCACTCCAATTGCAGCTTGGCTGTAAGAAACTAGAGTACTTGGCTGCGTACCAGTACCAGCTGCTTTTGTTGAAGCACTATCTGCCCCGTTAAAATAATAATTTAAATTTACTGAACCACTTTCAATTGTTCCATTTGTATATGTATGCATTACTGGAGTCTTGACGCTGTAAGTTGGAATTTCTACCGCGTAAAATTCACCTTGAGTGTAACCATGAGAAATGCGAAGAAGGCCTTTTTCATTATTTACATAGCCAAATTCTAAACCGGTATTTGGATTTTCAAATCCAAAAGTGTGCATGTGGCCAATAAAAAAGCCGGGGGTCGTTGCGTCTGTTTGCTCTACAACAAAAACTGTATAGTCAGTTCCCACCAAAAAACTACCGTCAAAATCTAGCTTATCATAAGCCCCATCAGCAAAACTAGCACCGTTAAATCTTAGGCAAGGCAAGTCATTAATACAATTTTCATAATAAATTGGCCGCGAATTTCCTGAACCGGTGGCATTATGCTTTTCAATTCTTAAAGGACTTATATCATACCAATTTGTAACGCGCGCACCATCATAAGATTCGCTTTCTGCAATACTTTTATTGGAAGTAGTTTCAAGCCACATTTCTAAATCTTTAATTGCACCAATTTGAGAATTAGCTCCATCAGTTAAATTTTGCGCTGAAACAATTTTAAATTGCTGCAGCAAGCGACCCGACTGCGTTATTCCTACAATAACTATTCCGACAATTAGAATAACGATAGATAATTCAATTGCAGAAAATGCACGCTTAAATTTTGAAGACATTTTTTTAAATTTTATAAGGTGGAAAATCTAAGCCTTTAGGCGAAGCGGTAAAAATTTCTGCGCCATCTTTAGTCACCGCAATTGTATGCTCAAACTGCGCCGATAAAGACTTGTCGCGAGTTGTAACTGTCCAGCCATCATGCTTGCTCAAAATAGTTTCATGCGATCCAGCATTAATCATTGGCTCAATTGTAAAAAACATTCCCTCTTCTAAAACCGTGCCAGTATTGCGTTTGCCATAATGTACTACGCTTGGTTCAGTGTGAAAAATTTGCCCAATGCCATGACCGCAATAATCGCGCACTACCGAAAAACCCTGCTTCTCGGCGTAAGATTGAATGGCGTGACCAATGTCGCCTAAACGCGCGCCAGCCTTAACTTGCGCAATTCCTAGCATTAAACATTCGTAAGTAACTTGGGTTAATCTGCGCGCTTTAATTGAAGGCTCGCCAACATAATACATGCGGCTTGAATCGCCGTACCAACCATCAACAATTACCGTTACATCAATGTTTACAATGTCACCATCTTTCAATAATTTCTCATTTGGAATGCCGTGACAAACTACATGATTCACCGAAGTGCAAATTGATTTTGGATAACCACGATAGCCCAAAGGAGCAGAAAGCGCGCCACTTGCCACAGTTTTTTCATGACATAAATCGTTCAGATAATTTGTCGAAACACCTTCTTTTACAAAAGGGGTGATATAGTCTAGAACCTCTGCTGCTAAGCGTCCAGCCACTCGCATTTTAGCAAAATCGGCCTCAGGGTGAATTATAATTTCGCTCATGAAAAATTTGTTGATTATTGAAGTGAAGCCGCGTAAAATGCAGCCTCGTTTTAAATTTTACGCCGCATTTGCAGCGCCTCGCATTGCGGGGATCCCAATCTAGCAGATTGGAAATTAATAATAAATTCATCTACAGAATATGGCAAGAATTACAGTTGAAGATTGTGTAACGGTTGTTCCTAATCGTTTTGAGCTTTGCCTTGTTGCAAGCAATCGCGCCAAAAGCATTTTGTCTGGCTCTGCGACTGAATTTGACAAAAAAGAAAAGCCTGCAGTTATAGCCCTTCGTGAAATTGGCGACAATGCTGTTGATGTAGATGCTATCAAACAAGCAATCTTGTCTTCAATTAAAAATCGTGGCGCTGTTGATGCCATTAAAACCAGTGCTAGCGAAGAAATTATTGCAGAAGTACAAAGTCAAATGTTAAAAGAAACAACTTTCGTTACAGAAAATTTACAAGTTGATGATTAATTTTTAAATCTTGCAAAAGCTTGCCAGTCAAGCCTTTGCAAGATTTGCACAAAACACCAACCAACACTTTAATTTTGCAATTCACGCATAATTATCACAATGATTTCAGCTGCCGAACTCACCGCCAAAATCAAGCAGTACAACCCCAGCGTCAACGAATCTCTCATTCAAAAAGCTTATTTATTTTCTAAGGCAGGGCATGGTAATCAAAAGCGCCATTCTGGTGACCCTTACTTCTCGCACCCTCTTGCCGTTGCCGAAATTCTGGTTGATCTAAAACTTGACGAAGCTTCAATCGTCGCCGCGCTTTTTCACGACTTAGTTGAAGACACTGAAATTACCCTAGATGAAATTGAAAAAGACTTTGGCGAGCAAGTAGCCAAGCTGGTTGATGGCGTTACTAAATTAAGCAAAATTGAGTCTGTTCCAGTTTCTGAACGAGTTGCAGAAAACTTCCGCAAGCTTACTCTAGCAATGTCTGAAGACATTCGCGTATTGCTAATAAAATTAGCTGACCGCTTACATAATATGCGGACAATTTTCTACATGCCTTCAAAAGAACGCAAAATTAAGAAAGCGAAAGAAAGTCTTGAAATCTACGCACCATTGGCTGCGCGCATTGGTTTAAATAAAATTAAAGATGAGTTGCAAGAATTATCTTTTGAAATAATCGACCCTGAAACCAGAGGATTTGTGGTCGAAAGACTCAATGAACTTCACGAAAAAAAGAAAGATTTTATCGAAAAAATTACAGAAAATCTTAGCGAGAAATTGCGCGCAGAAAATATCGATTTTGAAATTTCTGGTCGCGAAAAAAAACCTTACTCAATTTGGCAGAAAATGAAGCGACAAAATGTTGGCTTTCATCACCTGCACGACATTATGGCTTTTCGCATTGTAGTTAGCGACATTGCTGAATGCTATCGCGTGCTGGGCATTGTCAACTCTAGCCACAACATGATTCCCAACACTTTTCGTGATTACATTAGCACGCCAAAAGATAACGGCTATCGCTCGCTACACCTTGCCATTCTTGGCCCCTTCAATAAAAAAATTGAGCTGCAAATTCGTGATCGCAAAATGCATGAAATTGCCGAGCTAGGCGTTGCGGCGCATTGGCTTTACAAAGATAAAAAACCCAGCAAAAGTTCTGTTAATAAAATTGAAAAAAATACCAAAAAAGAAACTGAACAATATCAATGGATTCGCGACCTAATTTCGCTATTTGAAAATGCCGAACGAGCAGGCGAGGTGCTAGAGCACAACAAATTACAAATGCACAAAAATGAAGTTTTTTGCTTCACTCCCAATGGCGATATTTTTAATGTCCCACTTGGCGCCACCGCAATAGATTTTGCTTATGCAATTCACTCGGGCGTTGGCAATAGCTGCGTTGGCGCTAAAATTAACGGCGTCATTTCGCCTTTGCGACAAAAATTGGAAAATGGCGATCAAGTTGAAATTATCACTTCAAAAAATGCCAAACCTTCTTCAAATTGGTTGCAATTTGTAACCACGACAAAAGCAAAATCTGCTATCAAACATTTTATTCGCAACGATAAATTTGATGAGCATTGCGCCCTAGGGCGAACAATCTTGACAAAGTTTTTTGTTGCAAAAAGTTTAGAGCTAAATGACAAGATGCTCGAAAAAATTATCACGCAATTTCAGGCGAAATCGGTTGATGATTTATTCGTTCGCGTTGCTGAAGGAATTGTTGCAAGACAAGATATTTTAAATGCTCTATATCCCGACCATCGAGACGAGAGTAAGCCTGCGCGCGTTATAAAATCTGCTTCACACCCTGACCATAAAAAGAAAAAGGAAGGAAATTCTCTGCCAATTGATGGCTTGGTTACTGGAATGTCAATGCATTATGCGGGTTGTTGCAATCCAATTCCGGGTGATGAAATTGTTGGAGTAATCAATACTGGTACGGGCGTAACCATTCATAATCAGCTGTGCCATAACTTGCGCAATATTGCGTTAAATCCGCAACGCATTATTGACCTTTGTTGGAAAAGTGGCAATTCTGCTGCAGCAGAAAATTTATACTCTAGCCGCATTCGTGTGGTGGTTGAAAATAAGTCAGGAAGCCTTGCCGATGTTACTAGCGTCATTGCGCGCAAGCAGGTGAATATTATTAATATTAAGGTAACTAATCGCAATATTGATTACTTTGAATTATTTGTCGATATTGAGGTAAAAAATACCGAGCATCTTGAAGAAATAATTTCTGCATTGCGAATTTCTCGCAAAATTGTTGAAGTTGAACGAATTATGGCATGAAAAATATCGCAATCATTGGCTTTGGCTTTTCTGGTTTGATGACATTTTTTCATCTGACAAAAAATCCAACAAAAAATAAAATTTTAGTTTTTGACAAAAATGGACAAGAAGCCTTAGGGTCAGCATTTTCAAGCTTTTCCAAGCATTATTTGCTGAATGTTCCTGTAATGAAAATGAGTGCATTTTCTAACGATGAAAAACATTTTTATAACTTTCTTGAAAAAAATTATCCAGAAATTGCCGCCATTGACGAGTTTGCTCCACGCTTTACTTATGGGCAATATTTGCAAGAAATTAAAAAACTAGCATTAGAAAACGCACAGAAAAATTTTATTGAATTTGAATTTATTGCAGAAGAAATTAGTAAAATTACAAAATTAACCGAGACAAATTTTTCTCTTGATAGCAAAAATGGCAACAGCTATCAAGCCTCTGAAGTAGTGCTTGCAAACAGCATTGAGCAAAATGACATTTTGTCTAATTTTTCTTCCAAAAAAATTATTAACAATTTGTGGAGCAAAGAAAATATTACATTCCATCAAGAAAAATTCTTAGAAAAAAATATTTGCCTTATTGGCACCGGCCTTACTGCCGTCGATATTCTTGTAAAATTAAAAAAAGAGAATTTTACAGGACAAATTTTTGCAATTTCGCGACGCGGCAATTTTCCCAAAGCACATTTTACCTCACCAGTCATTGTCAATAAAGCAATTGAAGTTGAAGATGCCAAAAAAGGAATATTATTTTTATGCTTAAAAATTCGTAATTTTTTACGAAATAATCCGCAATATGATTTGCGTGCGGTTATTGATTCTCTAAGGCCAATTACAGTTTCTTTATGGCATAATCTTGACCAGAAAAACAGAAAATTATTTCTACGATTAATGCCTTATTGGAATATTTTTCGTCATCGCGCACCAGTGGAATCGCTAGAGATTATTGACTCGATGAAACTTTCTGGACAGCTTAAAATATTGAAAGGATCGATAAAAAAAGTGGAAAATTTAGGTGACACACTAGTGGTACACCTGCCATCAACTAGCGTCAATACTAATTGCATTGTCAATTGCTTGGGCTTCAAATTAAACGCAAAAAAATATCCGCTGCTTAAACAAATGCTTGAAGAGAATTTATTAAAAGAAAATTTATTAATGTGCGAAACGCTGAACCCGCAAATTCACTTGCTTGGCGCCCTTAATATTGGCAAAGATTTTGAATGTACCGCAGTGCCAGATTTGCGCAAACAAGTGGAGAATTTAATTCCAGCAATTGCCAACTTCAACATCAACTCTTAGTGGCACAGATAGCGTCATTGCTGATTCCATCTCGCTTTTAATTAATTGCGAAACAATTTCCACTTCATTTTCTGGCGCTTCGATAATTAATTCATCGTGAATTTGCAGAATCATGCGCGCGGCTAAATTATTTTCGCGCAGTTTTTTCTCAAGTTTTATCATTGCTTTTTTGATAATGTCGGCGGCGCTACCTTGAATTGGTGCGTTAATCGCCAAACGCTCGGCTTCAGAACGCATTGCGTGGTTTTTATCATTAATGCTGCGAATAAAACATTTACGACCCCCCAGAGTCTCAACAAAGCCATTTTCTCGCGCCAACTCAATATATTTTTTCATGTAAACATCAATGCCGGGATAAGTTTCAAGGTAAGATTTTATATAATCCCCCGCTTCTTTGCGTCCAATTTTTAACTGCCGCGCCAGCCCGAATCCACTGATTCCGTAAATGATGCCAAAATTAATTGCCTTTGCTTTTGAGCGAATTTCTGGCGTCACATCTTCCTCTTTTAAGCCAAAAACTTGCGCTGCGGTAATGCGATGAATATCTTTATTTTCTTTAAAAGCGGTAATTAAAGTGTCAATTTTTGCAATATGCGCAATCACCCGCAATTCAATCTGCGAGTAGTCCGCCGACACTAATAAGTGGCCTTTTTCTGCAATAAAACATTGGCGAATTTTTTGTCCTTCAACACTTTTTATTGGAATATTTTGTAGGTTAGGGTTACTAGAGCTAAGCCGCCCCGTTGTAGTGGTAATGCTAGAAAGATGAGTGTGAATGCGACCAGTTTTTGCATTAATTTCTTTTGGCAAAGCGTCAGCATAAGTATTTTTCAACTTCGATAATTTACGAAATTCAAGAATTTTGGTAGCAATCTCA
>CANGNU010000015.1 GCA_947455365.1 Rickettsiales bacterium
AATCCATCATAAATATTTTTTTCATCTTCGGTAAGAGAAAAATTCTCATCTTCTATATTGTGAATTTTTTTGTTATGAAAGAGTAAATAGCACGAAGCCAAGTCTGCTGCGGCACGAGCTTGTTGCAAATTATTTGCCCGCGGCAAAATAATTTTATCGCCATCAATTAAATTTTGATTCCACCTAAAAAAATTATTTTCAATATCGCTGAATTCAATTTTTATATCATCTTTACCACTTACAGCCTTAACGGTTGCCAGCAATTCGTGAATTATATTTTGACTGCTTTTTTCTTGAGTCATTTTATAAAATTTTTACACTTAGTTTGATTTGTATTTCTACACATATTTTTTTAACGCTTGCGACAAAGCCAAAATTTGCTTTTTATTATGCAAAGCAGAAAAAGTTATGCGTAGTCTGGCTCCTTTTGGCTCAACGGTTGGCGGACGAATTGCCGAAATTAAAAATCCACTTTCTTTTACGCGCTGCGCAATTTCTAAAACTTTTTTATTATCGCCAATTTTAATTATCACAATTGCCGATTCGGACTGCGGCAAATTCATTAATTGGCAAAAATATTTGGCATTTTCTAAAACTTTCGCCGCTAAATTTTTGCGCGAAATAATTTTTAAAGATTGCTCTGCAGCCGCTAAAATGCAGGGTGGAAGCGCAGTTGTATAAATTGCCGATTTGGCAAAATTGCGCAAATAATCAATAAGAATTTTATCGCCCGCAACATAGCCTCCAAACGCGCCAACTGCTTTTGACAAAGTGCCCATCTGCAAATGTAGTGGGTAATTTTTTACCTTCATAAAATCAACCTGATGCGCCGCATCAGTCAAAAATAAACAATTATTTTTGCGCGCCAACTCCAACAATTTCGCCACTTCACCACGATCACCATCCATCGAAAAAACCGTCTCGGTAATGATAAGTATTTTTTGGTATTTTTTAATATTATCTTTTAGTAAATGCTCGCAATGCGCCACATCATTATGACGAAACCGCACCAGCTTTGCGCCTGCAAGCTTCACCCCATCAAGCAAAGACGAATGAATTAATTTATCGGCCAACACCAAATCACCCTCACCCACCAAAGCCGGAACCACACCAATTGCGGCTTGATAGCCCGAAGAAAAAACTATAGCGTCATCACAATTTTTCAAACGCGCAATGCAAGATTCCACTTTACGATAAAGCCCATTATTCCCCGAAACATAACGCGACGCACCAGCACCCACACCAAACTTATCCAGCGCCTTACGCGCCGCAGCTTTCACCGCAGCATTTTGCGACAAGCCAAAATAATCATTAGAACAAAAGGAAATATATTTTTTTGCACCACGCTTCACCATCACCGACCCCGCCGCATCACTATCCACTAACTCGCGATAAAGATTATTTTTTTTCAGAGAATTTATTTTATCAAGAAAATCTGCAATCATCATTTTTCACAAAAAAGAAGGGGGCCAAAAACTCAAGAAAAGCGTGGCACAAGAAACTTGAGCGAGAAAAAACACAATAACTCAAGAAAGGCCACGCGAGGCGCTGACATGCTCTGATCCGAGTTCTGAGACCATCGCAAGCTACGCTTGCATAAAATCTTGAGGGCTCAGCTGTCTGAGGAGCAGAGCATGTCAGCGCCTCGCTTGGCCGAGGGCAAGATTTAGAGTTTGGCAAATCTAGAAACTCGAGAAAATCTAGATTTCAGAAAACCTCAAAAAAATATAAAGCGCAACAAACTCAAAGTTCAGCAAAAAAAGCTAAACATCCAAATTCACCACCTTCAACGCATTTTCCTGAATAAAATCACGCCGCGGCTCAACCACATTGCCCATCAAGGTAGAAAACACTTGGTCAGCTTCATCATACTGCTCAACCCTAACCTGCAACAAAGTACGATTAGCTGGATCAAGCGTAGTTTCCCAAAGCTGCTCAGCATTCATCTCACCCAAACCTTTAAAGCGTTGAATGGACATGCCTTTTTTACCAAGCTCAATAATAGTTGCAGTAAGCTGATTAGGCTTACGCGCTGTAAATGTCTCATCACCCTTAATTAATTTTACATCACCAGAAAAATCTTCCGCAATTTGCTCATTCAACTGCGCAATCAAAGCAATTTCCGGCAAATCAAAATAAGCGCGTTTAATTAGGTAAGAAGTTTTTACACCACGACATTCTTTAATTAATTCAATGTCGTCCGCATCAGTAACCACGGCCTTCCACGAGATATCTTCATCACCATTCAAATGCAAAGATTTCTCAATTTTAGCCACCAAAGTTTTTGCCTTCGCCGCATTTTTCAACCAAGCTTTATCAAATGCACCAGCCAGCGCCAAATCTTCGGCAATGTCCACCGGCATTACGCGTGACAAGCTTTGCACCAAGTGCGAAAATTTTGTTAGCTTGTTGATAAACTCTAGCAAGTCTTTACCAGTGCGGTCTCCCGCCTTACTTTTCATGACAAAATTATTGACAACATGGTCGGTAATGTAATCTTGCAGGGCTTGTTCATTTTTCAAATAAACCTCGCTCGAGCCTTTCTTCACCTTGTAAAGCGGCGGTTGCGCAATGTATAAAAAGCCATGCTCAATTAATTTTGGCATATGGCGGAAAAAGAAAGTAAGTAGAAGTGTGCGAATGTGCGACCCGTCAACATCGGCATCGGCCATGATGACAATTTTGTGATAGCGCACTTTGCTAGGATCAAAGTCTTCTTGACCAATGCCCGTGCCTAGAGCCGTAATGATTGTGCCCACTTCAACCGAAGAAAGCATTTTGTCAAAACGCGCGCGTTCCACATTTAAAATTTTACCGCGAATTGGTAAAATTGCTTGAAATTTACGGTCGCGGCCGCTTTTGGCAGAACCGCCCGCCGAGTTTCCTTCCACAATAAAAATTTCGCTAAGTGTAGGGTCTTTTTCTTGACAATCCGCCAATTTACCGGGCAAATTTGAAATTTCGAGTGAAGATTTTCTGCGCGTCAACTCACGAGCTTTGCGCGCCGCTTCCCTTGCCTGCGCTGCTTCTACAGCCTTACCAACAATAATTTTTGCATCAGCTGGCCGCTCTTCAAACCACTGCGCCAATTTGTCACCAATAATCGACTCAACATGCGTTCTTACTTCGCTCGAAACCAATTTATCCTTCGTTTGCGAAGAAAATTTTGGATCAGGAACCTTAACCGAAAGCACACAGGTCATGCCTTCGCGAATATCTTCACCCGTCAAAACAATTTTGTCTTTTTTGAAAAGTTTGCTGTCAGTTGCATAATTATTGACCACGCGCGTTAGAGCCGAGCGCATTCCCGCCAAATGCGTTCCGCCGTCTCGTTGGCGAATGTTATTGGTGAAGCAAAGCACATTTTCATGGTAGCTATCATTCCATTGCATAGAGGCTTCCATGCTGATGCCGCTTGCTTTGTCAGACCCAACTACACTAATAGTTTGATGCAAACCATTTTTACTTTTATCAAGATATTTTACATAAGCTTCAACGCCGCCTTCATAGAGCAGAACTATTTCTTTTGGTTCTTCACCGCGAGTATCTTGCAGAATGATTTTTACGCCTGAATTCAAAAATGAAAGCTCGCGCAGCCTTTGTTCAAGCGTCGCGAAGCTGAATTCTAAAACATTGGCAAAAGTTGCGCTTGATGGGTGGAAAGTAACTTGCGTGCCTTTTTTCCCTTTTGGTGCATCGCCAATCATCTTCATCGGAGCTACAGAATCGCCGTTTGCGAAGCGCATGTAATATTCTTTTCCATCGCGCCAAATGTTTAAATCGAGCCAATCTGAAAGTGCGTTCACCACCGATACACCCACGCCGTGCAAGCCTCCAGACACTTTGTAAGAATTTTGGTCAAACTTACCGCCGGCGTGAAGTTGTGTCATAATTACTTCTGCCGCAGAAATTCCTTCTTCTTTGTGAATATCAACAGGAATGCCGCGGCCGTTGTCGCGCACGGTTACAGAGCCATCGGCATTTAGCGAAACAAATACTTCATCGCAATGGCCGGCAAGCGCTTCGTCAATTGCGTTATCTACCACTTCATAAACCATGTGATGTAATCCGCTGCCGTCGTCAGTGTCGCCAATATACATGCCGGGGCGCTTGCGCACTGCGTCGAGGCCTTTTAACACGCGGATTGAATCGGAAGAATATTCATTCATATTTACTTCTTTTTCGATTTTTTCAATTTCTTGAGTCATTGCGATTTATGTGATTTTAATATTACAAATTGTGATTTTTTTAAGCTTTGTAGAAGTGATTTGAACTTCAATTTTTGCGCTGTAAATCCATTGCGGGGATTATAACATGGGCAACATTGATTTTCTAGGGATTTGTTGAAGTTTTTTTGCGTTGTGGGTTTTTCTCCTACAAGAAATTTTTCACAAAATAGCGGATAAATATTATCCATTAAATAGCCTACCTAGCCCTGCTCCTCGGGCAGATGAGCCCATCGAGATTTTAAGCGAGCGTAGCTCGCGATGGTCTCATAACTCGGCTCAGGGCTAGGTAGGCTATTTAATGGATAATATTTATCCGCTATTTTATGAAAAATTTCCCCGCACGGTAAGCTTTAAGAATCGGGCTATCGGGCTATTGATTAAATTTATTATTTTTTCGATAAAATCTATACAAAAGGAATTTCAGATTTAATAACTTCTATTTCACTCAAGCCTTTTTGTCTCAACATTTCCTTCATTGCAACAAAGTTATTATTTTGAATTTCGATGGTTTTTGCAGGGCCGACAATAATTTTTTTGATCACTTTTTTTGGCTCTATATTAACCTCTATTCTTCTTTTAATAACACCATCGCAATCACGATATTTTACTTCCAGCTCCATACCCTGTTTATTAGAATCTTTCTGAGCAGGAACAATAGCAAAGCGGAATTCTTGCTCTTCATGAAAAGAATTATTTTTGTTTAATAAAGCAACGGAAAAATATGGCTTTAGAAGATCCTGCTGAAACCATTGAAGATTATCTTCGTTAGAAAAAAACTTGCCCAATTTCTCTTTGCCATCTCGACCAGCAGTTCTAAAAATCTTAGAATTCAAATCAGCTATGCCTCTTCTAAGGTTTTGGTCAGAATCAATTTTATTTTCATTATAATTTACCTTACCTCCCCACCCAACAGCAAGACCATCTAGCGGTTCTGCTTTAAGCTCTTTTTCAAAATTTTCTATCAATTTATTTTTATCAAAAACTATGCAACAACCACTATTATTGCCATTTAATGCATATCCACGCCATTGGCTCAACAAACCATCTTTTATTATGTTATCGTATTTTTGTTTACAATCATCACAATGCAAAGTGCCAGATTTTTTGCAGCAACAAATTTCATCTAGAAGATATTGCGAAAAACAACAAACAAATGCGCCTTTAAAAAATTCATATTCTGATTCTGCACCTTTCAACAATGTGCGCCAAATAAAATTCTCACCACTAGACTCATCAAAGTTAGCGAATCTACTCTTTTCAAATTTTTCTATTCCATGCTTGAATTCTGTATGGTCATTTGTTGTTTTAACATCAGAAAACCACAAACACTTATTTTCTACAATACTTTTAAGAACACTAAAACTTGTATAATGATATAATTCATCCATTTTTTAAACCGCCGCAAACCAAGTAGTCACCGGAGTCTTCGCCGCTTTAACTTCATCAAGCCTGCGTCTTGGCGTAGAAATTGGATATTGATGGAATTTATCGCCCTCACCCGCCGCTACTAGTTTCGCAATGTAAATCATGGTATCAATAAAGTGATCAACCGTTTCTTTAGTTTCAGTTTCAGTCGGCTCAATTAACATGGCGCCTTGAACCACAAGCGGGAAGAATATAGTCATTGGGTGCATGCCATATTCCACCAAGGCTTTCGCAATATCGAGCGTAGAAATTCCTTGCGCTTTTTGCAATTTGTCAGTCAACAAACATTCATGCATGCAGTTGCCCGTAAATGGCACATGGTAATGGTCTTTCAATTTTGCCAATACATAATTAGCAGAAAGCACTGCGTCTTCGGCAACTTTTTGTAAACCATCAGTGCCGTGAGACAGCATGTAAGTAAGCGCGCGAACATGCATGCCAAATTGTCCGTTAAAGCCCTTAACCTTGCCGACCGTTTGTTTTGGCGCGATGAAGGCATATTTGTCGCCTTGTTTTACAACATGTGGCGCTGGTAAAAATTCAACTAAATCTTGGCGAACCGCAATTGGCCCAGAGCCCGGGCCGCCGCCGCCATGTGGAGTTGAGAAAGTTTTGTGCAAGTTAAAATGCATTACATCAACACCAATATCTGCAGGACGAACCTTGCCTACAATGGCGTTGTAATTGGCGCCGTCGCAGTAAAAATATCCGCCAACTTCGTGAATTAAGCGAGCAATTTCGACAATATTTTTTTCAAATTTGCCGCAAGTGTTAGGGTTGGTAATCATGATGGCTGCAATGTCGCGGCCATGTTCAGCAACTAATTTTTTGAATAAATCTAAATCAACTAAACCTTCTTTATCAGAAGGAATAACTTTAATATTAAAACCGCAAATAGCCGCCGTTGCTGGGTTGGTGCCATGTGCAGAATCTGGGATTAACACAATTTTTCTATTTTCACCTTTTGCTTGCAAGGCTTTGCGAATAACCAACATGCCCGCCAATTCACCTTGCGCGCCTGCTGCAGGGGCAAGTGAAACGCCGCCCAAACCTGTTAAAGTTGCTAGCCAATTTTGCAAATTATACATTAATTCAAGCGCGCCTTGCACTGTAGATTGGTCTTGCATTGGGTGGATATCGGCGAAACCAGCCAATCGTGCCATTTTTTCATTAAGGCGTGGATTATGCTTCATAGTGCACGAACCCAACGGGTAAAAGCCCGCATCGATAGAATAATTTTGGTTCGACAAACGCACAAAATGGCGAATAACCTGTGGCTCATTGACTTCAGCCAGCCCAATTGCTTCGCGTTTTTTTTGCCCAGTGCGCAGTTTAAATTCTGCAACATCAGGCAAATCAACGCCGCAAGCACCTTTACGAGTTTGCTTGATAAGAATTTCGGTTTCTAATTTAAGACCACCTTCTTTTGGAGTGAATGTCATTTTAATTTAATTTATTTTGTTGTTCTAATAATTCATAAAGAGACTCTGGAGCAAAGTCTGCGCCATTTTCCCAAGATAAAGTATCGTTTTCTATTTTAAAATTTTTGAAGTAATTAATATCTTTTAAAGGCTCAAAAATTTCACCCCATATTTTATGAGATAAATCTACATTTCCCGATTTTTTATCGTTAAATTCTAGCCAAACTAGATAATCTTTAATATGTTTTGCGTTTACAACATGCTTAAACATAAACTACTCCAAAGGTTTAATTTTATTTAAAGGTTTTCTTTTTACCGCCAATTCCCAATCTTGCAATAATTCTTCTTTGTAAAGATCAAGCCACTCCAGCACTGCTCTCATGGCTCTTTTTGGAAATTCTCCTTTTGCAATTCCAGATTCAATTTCTATCGTCACTTCATAATTACCATATTTCGCATGAAAATGCGGCGGATTATGTTCATCATAATACATAGAAATTATAATTCCTAGAAAGCGACTGATTTCTGGCATAAATTGGGTTTATTTTATTTTCTGGTTAAATAATTACAAAATTTTTTCAAGCTCTGCCGCCAACGCTTTCATGTCAGCCGCGCTAGTCAATTCACTAACTGCAACCACCATTTTTTTGCCATCAGCAAAACCGCCAATAATATTTTTCTCAAGCAATTTTTTATTCACTTCAGCCGCGTCTTTGCTAAGCTCGATAGTAAATTCATTGAAGAAATTTTCGTTCAAAACCTTTACACCCTTCACTGCAGATAAAATTTCTGCAAGCTCGCAAGCCTTGCTGTGATTGATTAGAGCCAATTGCTTAAAACCATTTTCCCCAAGCAAAGATGAGTGAATTGTGAATGCTGTAGCGCATAAACCTTGGTTTGAGCAGATGTTTGAAGTAGCTTTTTCGCGACGAATATGTTGCTCGCGAGCGTTGAGTGTCAAGACATAGCCGGGTTTGCCGTCAGCATCTGTAGTCATGCCGCAAATTCTTCCCGGCATTTGGCGGACAAATTCTTTTTTGCAAGCGAAGAAACCCAGCAAAGGCCCGCCAAAGTTAAGCCCAACGCCAATTGATGAAGCTTCACCAACGACAATATCAGCTTGCTTTGGCGCTTCTAATAACCCCAGTGAAACAATTTCGTTTGTAACCACAACTAGCAAGGCTCCAGCCTTATCAGCTTGCGCACGAGCTTCGTCTAAATTAGGAATATTTCCGTAAAAATCTGGGTATTGCACAACTAGCGCAGCGCATGATTCATCTAGCTTCTCGGCCTCAACAAATGAGGCATCGTTTAGTTCTAAATAAGTTTGCGTAACTTCTTTATAATCAGGGTGAAGATGCCCTAGAACCGCAATATTCTTGCGTGAGGCCTTAATTCTAAACGCCATCAAACAGCTTTCGGCCAGCGAAGTTGCGCCATCATACATTGACGCATTGGCCATTTCCATGCCCGTCAACAGTGCAATGATTGATTGAAACTGAAAAATTACCGCCAAAGTTCCTTGTGAAATTTCCGGCTGATAAGGCGTGTAAGAAGTGAGAAATTCTGAGCGCTGAATTAAGTGATCAACCGAAGCAGGAATGTGATGCTTATAACAGCCCGCACCCAAGAAAAACGGGCCTTCGCCAGCTGCACGATTTTTTACCGCCATTGCTTGCAAAGTTTTTTCAACTTCAATTTCGCCTTGATGATTGGGCAAATTAGCAATTGGTTTTTTCAGCAAAAATTGCGAGGGAACGGCATCGTAAAGTTCATCAACGCTAGATGCACCAATGGTTTTCAGCATTGCTGCGCGGTCAGTGGAAGTTAAGGCAAGATAACGCATTTGTTGGAAATTTGAATATTTGAGACCAAGCGCCCAAGTGGCGGGTGGATTTCGGGGGTTGATTCTATAATTTGAAATGGATTATTCAACTGATAAATGAGGAATTTATTTTTTGTTTGTAAATGGGAGATGGCATTAATAGTGGTAGCGACAGCTAATAACAACAATTTCATTTTGACGCAATTTATAAACCAGACGATGCTCTTGCGTAATTCTGCGCGACCAATAGCCTGTAAGCTCAAACTTTAAAGCCTCAAGTTTGCCAATTCCCACAAAAGGAGTTTTTGCAATATCAAGTAATAAAGCGTGAATTTTTTTAGCAATTACTTTATCATTTTTCTTAAAAAACTCAATATGCCTTAGAGCCGCCTGCTCAATTACAATATTATATTTCAGCATTAGCAAATAAATTATTAATATCTTTCTTCGATTTTAAAATAATTTTTTTACCCTTACCTTCTTGTTTTATTGCCTCAAGCAAATGCTTTCTATTATTTTTATTAGACATTAAATAGAGAGTTTCTTCTAGAGAAGAATAGTCGCTTCTGGCCATCATTACTACATCGGCACCATTTTTACGAGTGATAATAATTGGATCACTGTTGATTGAAACATAGTCAAGATATTCTTTAAAATGCTCTCTGGCGTCGCTATAGCTTACTGTTTTTGACATAAAGTTATGAAAATTATATTGTACAGATTTATTGTACTAGTACAATATTATTGTACAATAAGAAAATCAAGAATTCTTTTATAACATTTCCCATTAATAACTATACAGACAAAGCCCGTCATCCTCGCGCAAGCGGGGATCTAATTTTTGTTTGTAAATGGGAAATGGTATAATTGAAATGATTTAGCCTCGAATAAAATTAAAGAAATTTTTGTAAATCGGTGAGTGAGATTTTTTTCTCATACAGCGCGCGACCAATTATTACGCCACTTACGCCAAATTGCTCCAATTGCGCAACTTGTTCAACATCATCTGCGCAAGACATTCCCCCCGAAGCAATTACTGGAATTTTTAAATTTTGCGCAAGTGTCTTGGTGCCTTGGTAATCAAAGCCTTGCAAGGTTCCATCGCGAGAAATGTCGGTGTAAATAATTGCAGCAACGCCGCAATCTTCAAACTTTTTTGCCAAATCTAGAGTTTTTACCGATGAAGTTTCAACCCAGCCCTCTGTAGCAACAAAGCCATTTTTAGAATCAATTCCCACCACAATTTGTAAAGGAAATTTTTTGCACGCTTCTTTAACAATTTCTGGGTTTTTTGCTGCAACCGTGCCAAGAATAACCCTAGACACGCCTAGCTCTAGCCACTTTTCAATTGCCGCGATAGAGCGAATTCCACCACCCAATTGCAACGGAATTTTTATTGCCGAGATGATAGATTTTATCGCCTCAACATTGGCCGAGGCACCAGCAATGGCGCCGTCTAAATCAACTAAGTGCAAATATTTAAAACCTTGCTTTTCAAACTCTAAAGCTTGCGCGGCAGGGCTGTTATTAAACACCGTCACTTGCGCCATATCGCCTTTAAACAAGCGGACGCACTGGCCATTTTTTAAATCTATTGCGGGGAAAATTATCATTTTTTATGCAAATATTTCTATCAAAGAACTTTGTAAATTACTTATATCAGACTTATCCAAAGCACCAATTTTATCAAAAACCGTCTCTTGCGCAAAGCTAGCAAATTTCATGCGAATTACACAATCAGCTTTCAAAAAATCGTACTTTATTAAGATATCTCCATGCAGTTTTGATTTTTTAGCAGAAGTTACCATCGCAACAACCACAAGTCCTGTCAATTTGTTATATTCATTATCAGAAACAACAATTGCTGGCCTTATTTTCTGTTTTTTAACATTGTCAACAAAAGGAAATGGCACAATTACAACATCAAATTTTTTATATTTCATTTCTTGCTTTTTTTGGTTTTTTTAAGGTGTTTTTGTAAATGTGCAAAAGCTTTTTCATCGGCCTGAGAACTCCATTCTTCAGCAAAAACTTTGCTTGAGGCAGCCATGAAAGCAAGGTCTTGTTTGGTATTTTTATTTAATTTTTTTGCTGTCATTTTCTTACCAATATCTTTGCTAAGTTTGTCTTCAACAGAATCTATAATAAGATCTTTTACCGACATATTAGTTACTGCCGCACGCAATTTAAGCGCAACAAATAAATTTTGCGGAAGGTTGATTAAGTAAGGGTGAAGGCTCTCTGTAATTTGACTTTTCATAGTTTTAAATATATATGATATATATTTATATTAATTATATATTTTTATTTTGGAAGCTGTTTATTTTACCAGCTTTAATGATCAAGCAATTAAACTTTTAATTTATTAATGGAAGAAATTTTTAAAAATGGGAAATGGCATTATAAACTCTCAACTTAATTACGCGCAATC
>CANGNU010000016.1 GCA_947455365.1 Rickettsiales bacterium
TATTTGCTTCTTCAGCTTGTTTTAAAGCTTCTCGCATTTGCTGAGCAGCATCAAGAGCAATTTTTTGCTTAGCATCAACCGAAGATTTAAGTGTAGTGTATTCACTTCTCTGCCTATCAATTTGTACTTGAAGATCTCTCAACTTCTCAGCCTGACTTTGATTATCCGACTGTAATGCAGTATTAGCACTTAATAAACCTGCAATTTGACCTAGTAACTTTTCTGCTAATTTATCGGCATTTACCACTTCCCTCTGGCTTGCAAACAACTTTTCAGCCGCAGAATCTCTTTCTACTTCGGCTCGCACCTTCGCCGCTTCCAACTCAGCCATTTTAGCCACTTGCACCTTCAAAGCTGTAATTTCCTCGCTTAATCCCTCGTGCTCTGTCTCGCCTTGCCGCACCTTTTCTTCCGCAGCGTTCCTACCTTTTATAGCCTCTTCTAACGCTAATGTTTTAGCTGCGACTTTCGCCTTTTCCGCATCAAGCTCTTTAAGCGCCAGTTCAAGATCTTCTTGCAAACGCTTCAAAGCCTTAGCCTGCGCAGCATCACCTTTTGTATTTTTCTCTGTCGCTTTTTGTAATTCTTCCTCTAACCGACTCACCTCAAGCAAACTTTCAGTCGCTCTTACTGCCGCAGAACTCTCATCTACTTTAGCAGTCTTAACCAAACTGTTGGCTGCTTCAACTTCCTTCTGAAGCAGTTTATTCCCCTCATCTTTTTGCGCCAATTGCTCATTGAGAATGACCAGCGCCGCTTCTTGCGCCGCCTTCAAATCTTGCAACTCTTTCGCTTGAGCCGCATTCTGCCGCTGAAATTCTTCATTCCTAGCCTGCAAATTTTTATTGGCTTTATTTGCCTCAAAAAGGCTATCATTAAGCTTCGCATTTGCGCTATTCAATTGCGCAACGGTCGATTCATGAGTGACTTTCTCTTTACCACTCTCCTCATTAAATCCTTTCTGCAACTCTTCAATTTTTGCGATATTTTCCTGAGCCAACGCCTCATTTTCTTCTTTAAATTTTCGCGTAGCCTCTTCAAGACTTTTACGACTTCTTTCTTCAACATCTTTCAGTGCAGACAATTCACTCTGTAAAGCCGATATTCTTGACTGCAACTCACCATTCTCGCCACGAGTACCTTCCACGCTTTCATGCAGAGCTGAAAGTGGAGCAATCTGCCCTTGCAATCTCCTTATTTCATCATTAAGTTCATTAATTTTAAGATCATGTTCTATCGAAGGAACCTCTTGCAAAGAAGAAGCCTTCCCATCCAAACCCCTCTCCTTATCTTCATAAGATTTCTTTGCCCCTTCAAGCTCTTCCTTTAATCTGGACAATTCTTCTTGACTTTCAGTCTCCAACCTCCTCTTTTGCCCCTCAAATTCTTTGGCCAATTCATCTTTTTGCTTATCAATTGCATTTTCAAATTCTCTTTGCAATTCTCTCTTCTTGTTTTCCAATTCAAGCTCTCGACGAGCAATTTCTTCAACTTGAGCAGCAACTTCAATCCTTGCCACTTCGACAAGATCATTTATTCTACCCGCTTCCATCAATGCTTCACCTGCCCTTCTCTTTTCCTCTGTAAACCTAGCATCAAAGCCTTCTCTTAACTTCTCCAGTTCTTTTTTGTGATCATTTTGCAAGCCAGAGAGTTCCCTCTCTTTACTCAGAAGATCCTTTTGAAGTTTTTGAAGTTTAGATTCCAAATCTGTCTTACTTGCAGAAAGATCCTTGTTAGCCTGATCAAGTTCAGCAATTTGCGATTCTTGATTCTCAAGACCTACAAGCCTTGCTTTTAACTGCTTCAATTCATGATGCAGTTGTTTCAACTGACTCTCTTTCTGAACAATGCTAGCGTTAGCATCTTCACTCACCTTCTCCGCCGCTTCTTTCGCCCGAATCTCTGCAATTTTACTTTGCATAATCAGGTAAACTACCGCCAATTTTTGGGCTGGGGCTAAATCTTCATCATTGCTATCCAAAACCCCTTCTACCAAATCAGCGTTAGTGCCAGCAGGAAGAAGGCTTGCGATTAAACTTTTACGAGAACTACGATTAAAACCATTGCCATTATCATTATCAGCGCCCCGCTGCTCATCTAAAAATTCTTTGACAACTTTTTTTGCCTCAGAAATTTGAGCTGGAACAATTCTTAGAGTAAAATCCTCTTCTGACACATTAGGGAGAATAGCAGGTTTGCCAACTACAACATCATTCTTCCTGCCTGGCGCTATTGAAGGAATCACGGCTTTGTTAGATCTAGATGGTGGTGACAAAGGTAAAGCTTGTCTTTCTTGATCCCATAGATTCGCAATTCTTGTCGCGGAAGATCTTTTTTTTAATATTGGATTTTGAGTTGTAGAAGCAGCACTTTTGGTTGATAACATTCGCCCATTAGCTTTTGAAGTATCATCTCTTTCTGAATAATCACTCTCAAAAATATCGTCCCCTGACGAATCTATAACATTTTGAAAGATGTCTTTTGTAGCAATTTCACTCTCAACTTTTTTCTCTCGCAACTCTCGCAGCTCTTGCAATTCAATCAATTTTTGTAAAGTTTCGTCGACTAAACCTTGCATAGCTTCAGTCCCTGTCCTGTCTTCACTAAAAGATGCAAGTATTTCACCAGTAATTCTCCGCAGATTTTCTTCATCAACTCCAGCAGCAGCCGCCTTCATCTCAACTTGCAGAAGTTCTTTTAAAGACTCGTGGGTTTTCTCATGGTCTTTTTTAACAAGATCTGGCAGAGAAATAGCTTCTGGTGCAGATGATTTACGCTTACCACTAACTCCTACATTTTTAGCAGTCGCGGGGAAAGTTGCATCTTCCTCAGCAACATCTGAATTACCTTCGCCATTTTGGATAATCTCAATCAACTTAAATTCTAAATCTTTTTTTCGCTTTGCATTTGCGCGCTCGCGTTCATTAAGACGGGGAAGCTCTACATCTTCTGCAGCTCTACGCTGTAGATTAGGCGCAACTGCTGTCATCGTAACAATTGGCAATTTAATACTTGTGTCGGATTTATTTCTAGCAACTGGCTGCAACACTCCATTTACAATCTTTTGCTCCGAATTAAAACTAGCATTTTCTCCATCATTTCCATCATCAATCTTCGGTCTTTTAAGGTTATCTTGCTTGCTCATAATTGCACAACTTTTTAGTTAAAAACACTTGTCAATGGCCGCCACTATAACCTCTTTTGCCAATTAATCAAACTATTTTCACTTTACCACCTACTCACAAACACTCATCGCTACACTAACCGCCGCCTCCGCCGCCAAGCCCTCACCTCTTCCTAAAAACCCCAATTTTTCAGTAGTAGTCGCCTTCACATTGACTCGCGCTTTGCTAATGTTAAGAACCCGCGCCAAGCCTTCTTGCATCTCACTGCGCAGCTTTGAAATTTTTGGCGATTCGCAAATTATCGTAATATCAACATTGATAATTTTGCCGCCTTTTTTATGCAGCAAATGGTTGATAATCTTCAGCATCTCGCGCGAGTCGCAGTTTTTCCATTTATTGTCAGTTGGTGGAAAATGCAGGCCAATGTCGCCTTCACCAATTGCACCAAGCATGGCGTCCATAAGTGCGTGAAGCGCAACATCGCCATCAGAATGTGCTTCAATTTTTTTGTCATGCTTAACTTCAATGCCACAAAGTTTAATTGTTGCATTTTCTCCCGCGGCAATTTCGCGAAAACGATGCACATCAAAACCCGTGCCAATTCTGGTTTCTTCGCGCACATTTTCGATAAAAATTTTGGCAATATTTTGCGCGCGTTCGTAATCTTCCTTCGTCGTAATTTTAAAATTATTTTGCGATCCGGGAACAATAGCGACGGGAATTCCCGCATATTCATTCAACGCTGCGTCATCGGTAAAATGCAGCTCTTTAAAGGCGCTGTGGGCGTTGAGAATATCTTCATACAAAAAACCTTGCGGTGTTTGCGCGCGCCACAAGTCTTGGCGCTCTAGCGTCCATTCAATTTTGCCATCACCATATTTTTTAATGGTATCTTCCACCGCAATAGCGGGAATAACGGCCGGATGGGTTTCTAACTTCTCTAAAATTCCACTAATCACCTGCTTAGAAACAAACGGACGCACGCCATCGTGAATTAAAACTTTGCTGGGGCCATGACCATTATTATATTCACGCAAAGCCTCTAAACCCTTGCGCACAGACACTTGCCGCGTTTCGCCACCAAAAACTGGATTGAGTAAATCTAGCCCAATTGTCGCTTCTTCATAAAGCTTGGTGTCGTCGGGGTGAATAACGCAAATAACATCGTCAATTTTTGGATGATTGAGAAAAGCTAAAATTGAGTGTCGTAAAAGTGGCACACCAGCCAGCGGCAAATATTGCTTGGGAATGCCGTCCGAGCCAAGACGCGTACCGCGCCCTGAGGTTGTAATTAACGCAACAATTTTTGACATAGATGTTTGTGATTTTTAAATTCTTAGAAAATTTATACCTCACAATTTTATACTGCGACTATTAAATTGTGAGGTATAAAAATATCCAGCCAGCAAAAGTTGGAAGATTTTAGCTTAAATTACAGAGAAAAAGGGAGAAAAATTAGAGGAGGAATATGTCGGGAGCCACCACCACGCAAACCCAGCGTGTGTATTCATATTCGCGTGAAGCTATTTTATTCTGATACACTCCCGACAAAAGTTATTCTTCTTATATTTTTTTGTTTAGCAATAGTTTTTTTTAAAAATTTTTACTTTTTTTTAACAAAGATTTTTTTCTTAAAATTAAGCTTAAATTTTATTAATAGTTTTTGTTATAGCCAAACTTCTGAACTTCTTTTTGATTCATTGAGAGTTTTTATTTTTTCAGGTTTTGGAGAGCTTGATGGAGAGCTTAACAGAGAACTTTCAACGCTTCCCGCTTTAGAAACATCTGCCCCAAAAACATAATCTTGCGCAGCATTTTTTAGCTTCCCTAAATTCTTTTCAACATTCATTTGCAGCAAAGGGTCACCTTTTACCTTCTTGCACCTTTCTTCAGAATAAAAACCAGTTTTATTTTTTAATCCAGCTAAGGAAGATTTTTTATCGCCAAAAGCAATAGCAACAATATTTAACGCATCTTGCTCGTAAGGTTCTAGTTTTTCTTTGGACTGCAGCTTTTTATAACCAGCAGCAAATTCTTCGCGCAATAGGCTTTCTACAATGCCAATTTTTTCGGCGGCCAATTTAAAGGCGGCGTCAAGCGCTAATTTTTCTGGCTCAGAAGCAGTAGAAATTCCAGAATCTTTTGAGCCTGCAGATGTTGCGGGAGAGGCTTTTGTGGCAATTACTTTTGGCACAGCAACCTCAAGTTTTGTAACGCGCGGCTTGGTCACTGCATTTGAAGGCTTTGCTGCTACAGGTTTTTTTTCTATAGCTGGATTTGCCGCCTTAACCACCTCTGGCCTCTTTTGCACTGGCCTTTGCCCCAAAACCGCTGGCTTCCTAACAACAATAAGAGGCACTTTTGCAATTACTGGCAGTTCCTGCTTTTTTTCAGCAGCAAAAAGCTTCATCACCGCTGGACGATTTTTTGTCGCAGCTATTCCATTAAGATAATCATGAATTGCAACTTCTTTACCGTCATTTTTTATAACTTTAAAATCACGATCAATTACTTTTTCATCAACTAATTTTTTAAAGACTTTTTCTAAAGAGATAAATTCATCTTTGCTATTTTGCAAATATTTTACAGCACTTCTTACTAATTTTGATTTTTGCTCTTGAGTCAAAGAAAATTCTGTATCTTTGTCAAATTTTGCACCCTCTTCAATTAAAGCAAAGGCAATTAAAAGGTTGCTAAAGTTAGCTTTATCATTCTTTGCATCACTCAAGTTAATTGAATTTAGTGCCGATTGCAGCAGGCTTGATTTTTTGCCATTTTCTTCAACCAAAGAATTTGTGTCTATATTGTCGAAAGTAATTTTTCCAATAACTTGTTCGTATCTTTCAAATGGTTCTGAGTCAAAAATATCTTGTTGTGATGGATATTTTTGTGACTCGACAACTGGCTGAGGGGCAATCACCGTTGGAGCAGATTCTTTTTTAGCAGAAACCTCTTCGGTTACAGCCGCTAAATCATCTGCAACTTTTTTTCCTTCGTTGGCCAAAGCGTTAGAATACTTGCGCAATTCATCAACAACTTCTGCTGGCTTTGCAACTGGCTCTGGCGCTTTTGCAACTGACTTTCCAGAGGACAAAAGTTTTTCCATTACCTTTCTAGTATTATCAGCCTTTTCTTCCTCTGTGTAATATGGTGCAACTGTGTTTTTAACGCTTGCATTGTAACGCTCTGGGGCAATTTCGGCAAAATAATCAAGATATTGACCAAATTGCTTTTGTGCTTGCGCGGCATTTTGGGCAAAATATTTGCGACATTGTTCTATGGTTTTAAATTCAGCATTGCCCAGTTCGTCTTTATATTTTTTGGAATATTCTTGTAAGAATTTTTCATCTTGTGCAAGCAGAATTGTGTCTTGAATGCCTGACATTAATTCAATAAAAGCGGCCTTGTCTCGTGCGGCTTTGGGGTTTGTGGGGCTTGCAATATTTGCCTTAATTTTTTCTAACAATTTATCATCAAGGCCTTTGTTGTATTCTCTAATATAAGCTTCTTCAATTACTTTGTTTTGCTTGATGGATCCATTGTCAATATCAAGCTGCTTATTAATATTATCATATACTGTCACCTTATTTTTTTTAATCTCATCTTCTGTCATTCCAGACAAGAAAAGCATAAAAGAACGAGATTGCATAGAGCCATAAATTCTATGATTTTTATCAATAAAATAGCCGTTAAAAAATAACGCATTATCAATTTTAACTGGTCGATTAGTTTTTTCACTGCGCAAAAAATTGCGCGGATTCCAGTCATATTCTCCGCTCACCTGAATTACGCCACATAATCTTGCATAATTTACAATAAATTCATCATCAACACCCTTTGGTATATTGTTCTCTAAAAAATAATTTCCAGCAATATTATCATCCCATTTTACTGCGCTTTTTGGTCTTGCCGAACCATCTGTAACAACGGCCTCGGTATCTTTTGAGGCAAATTGCTTATTAGATAAAATTCGTAACATTTCTGTACCAAAAACTGTCGCAACAGAATCTGGTTTAATCATAAATTTTTTAGTTTTATCGTCTTCTTCTGTAACTAAAAATTTAGCATTACCTGGTTTCATGGTGGCACCAGCAACCATTTCTCCTGCAAGCTTTTTTGCCACATTTTCTGGTGCACTTTTTGAATCTTTTAACGATAAAGGCTTATTCAAAGCCTTGGTTTTTTTGGCCGCAACATTATCAAGCTCTTCTGGCTGCTCTGCAATAAATTGCACAATTTCTGCCGCAACAGATTTTTCTTGCGCATATTCAGCAAGTGCCTTTCCTTCAATTTGTAGGCTTGGCGCAATTAAGCCTTTTTTCAATAATGTTTTAATATATTCAGGCTGATGCAATAAAACAGCTTTGGCAAATTTAGATTTTTGTTCATCACTTAGTAAAAATCCTGAACCATTTTTTAATAAAGCAATGGCAAAATGAGTTGCTTTGGCATCAATAACTTCTAGGCCACTAGCATCATTTGTTATTATTGAATCAATTGTTTTGGTAATGCAGGTTTTACTGCCTTTTGCAGATTTTTCTAAAGGAAAATTAATATTGGCATCATTCTTAGTAAAGTAAGAAACTATTTTATTAATTTCGTAAATTTGTTCATCGCTTAATTTTTCTGCAGATTTTTTACTGACTAATTTATCAATATAATCTTGTAGCAGAAGGCCGTTTAAAAGTGCTCCGCCACTTCTTGCTTTATCTATCGCAAGAATATCGAGCGCACCGTCTTTTTTAATTAAAGAATGTAGCTTATAAGTTTCTTCAAGTAATTTTTTTGCTGATTGCGATGGTTTTTCACTCAAAAGTTTGTTCCATCTAAGCAAATCTGCAGCTAGTAAATTTGGGTTATATTCGTTTCTCTCAATCATGCTCTTCACCTTCTTTGTATCGCCTTCTAGAGCTAGCATTGTTATATTGCTTACAATTTTTTGACCTGTACTCTTGCTAGCTGTGAATCCATTATGTTTTGGTGCTTTTGACATTTTTTAATTAGTTATTTTTCTCGCCACAAGCTTCAATACGCTTGACCATTTCACCGCGGAAATTTTTAATCAAGCCTTGCACTGGCCAAGCCGCAGCATCACCAAGCGCGCAGATGGTATGACCTTCAATTTGTTTGCTTAAATTATAAAGCTGATCAATTTCTTCAACTTTGGCATTGCCTTCAACCATGCGGTCCATAATGCGCATCATCCAGCCAGTGCCCTCGCGGCATGGCGTGCATTGTCCGCAAGATTCATGCTTATAAAAATGCGAGAGGCGCGCAATGGCGGCGATAACATCGGTGGATTTATCCATGACGATGACACCAGCAGTACCAAGGCCTGAGCCCACATTTTTAAGTGAGTCGAAATCCATTAAAACGGTGTCGCAAACTTCTTTGGTAAGCAATGGAACTGATGAACCTCCGGGAATAACCGCAAGCAGGTTGTCCCAGCCACCGCGCACTCCGCCGGCATGTTTGTCAATTAATTCGCGTAGCGAAATTCCCATTTCTTCTTCAACATTGCAGGGCTTGTTAACATGGCCAGAAATGCAGAAAATTTTTGTGCCAGAGTTTTTTTCGCGGCCTAAACCCGCAAACCACGCGGCGCCACGACGCAAAATTTCGGGCACGACTGCAATTGATTCAACATTATTAATAATTGTTGGGCAACCATAAAGACCAATAAGCGCAGGAAATGGCGGCTTTAAGCGCGGTTGACCTTTGTTACCTTCTAAACTTTCAAGCAAGGCGGTTTCTTCGCCACAAATGTAGGCGCCGGCGCCGCGATGGACAAAAATGTCAAGGTCCCAACCAGTGTTGCAGGCATTTTTGCCAATAAGTTTTGCTTCATAGGCCTCATCAATTGCCTTCTGTAAAATTACCGATTCGTTATAATATTCGCCGCGAATGTAGATGTAGCAAGTGTTAGAGTTGATGGCGCGCGCAGCAATTAAGCAACCTTCAATTAATTTGTGCGGGTCATTACGAATAATCTCGCGGTCCTTACAGGTACCGGGCTCGGACTCATCGGCGTTGACTACCAAATAATGTGGCTTGCCTTCTTTGGGGTCAGCTTTTTTTGGCGCAAAAGACCATTTCATTCCAGTGGGGAAGCCAGCGCCACCGCGGCCGCGCAGGCCAGAATCTTTTACTTGTTGAATAATCCAATCTTGTCCTTGATCGATAAATTTTTTGGTATCAACCCAATCACCTCTTTTGCGAGCAGCAGCCAAATTAAAGGGCTCAAGGCCTTGCAAATTGGTAAAAATTCTGTCTTTTTGTTGCAACATTTTTTAAAAAAATTTATTTTATTGTGCTGGAATAATATTCAAATTTCATGCTATTTTTTTTTCATTATAAATCAACAATTGCATTATTTTTATTTTTTTACGAATGAAGTTGATAATATAAAATATCGACATAGCATTATGGAAATTTTTTCTTAGTAAAATTTTATAAACACTCTCAAGCCAAGTGCCAAGCCAGTCTAGAGCAAAAAAAATTCTGCCTTTACTACTTATTGTTGCTTTAATTTCTTGCGCCAAAGGCGTGGTTGACCCAATTGACCAAGAAACTGGTCTTACTAAAGATGAATATAACAAAGCAATCATTCGCGATATTAAAAAAGATGAGAAAGCGAAGAATGCAAAAACTGCAGTTGAAGCGCCAATTCCAAACTTGTCAAAAATAGTAATTGCGCCACCGCCACCTGCTTCTGTGACTGAAAAAACCATCTCATTTTCGGTAACTGACCAAGTGCCGTTGAAAGATGTTTTAATTGAGCTTGGGCGCGTTGCAAAAATTGATGTCGACCTTGACCCAACAATATCTGGCGGGGTTGTAATTAACGCACGCAATCGCCCACTTGGTGAAGTTATTGAACGCATTGCCACCCTTGGCAACCTGCGCTACAGCTACATTAAAGGCATTTTATGTTTTGAGCGCGACACTCCTTATGTTAAAAATTATTCGGTCGATTATCTGCCTGATGGCAATAATTTGTGGACCGATGTTCAAACAAATATCACCGCAATTTTAACTAACAGCGCTGGCAGCTTAAATGCCTCCGTTCCTACGGCTGCAGTCACCGCCGATGGAAGCGCCGCCACAGTTGCGGCACAACCAATTGCCAAAAGCGTTTCTACACTCAATAAAACCGCAGGAATAATTTCAGTTTTTGCAACAAAAAAAGAACATGGCGAAATTGAAAAATACCTTGCCAATGTTACAGAGAACGCCTCGTTGCAA
>CANGNU010000017.1 GCA_947455365.1 Rickettsiales bacterium
CAATGCCGCGGCGCACCAGTAGGGCTCCTGCCCCTTGCGGACCATTAATTTTGTGCGAAGAAACGCTGGCAAAATCAACATTTAACTCTTCCAAATCAACAGGAATTTTACCAAAAGCCTGCACTAAATCGGTATGAATTAATCCACCGTGCTGATGCACAATCTGCGCCGCTTCACGCACCTTTTGCAAAGCACCAGTTTCATTATTTGCCAGCATTAACGACACCAGAAAATTTTTTGAAGTAGCTTTGGCTAATTTTTCTGATAAATCTTTCATAGAAACTACACCATCTTCATCGGCCTTCAACTCAACAATTTCAACGCCGCGCGGCCTTGTGTTATAAACCGAGCTATGTTCAATTCGGCTATAAAAAATTTGCGAGTAATCATCGCCAAAAAGCGCCATATTGTTGGCTTCAGTGCCGCCCGAGGTAAAATAAATTTCGTAATTTGCAGCATTTAATGCATCGCGCAAATCTTCACGCGCTGTTTCAATTAGCATGGCAGCCTTACGCCCCATTGCATGCGACGATGATGAATTGCCGCTGAAACCATAAGCTTCATTAATGCAAGCTAAAACCTCTGAAGCCACGGCAGTTGTGGCATTGTGATCAAAATTAATTATTTTCATTTTTTATAAAATGTTTTAATGAAATTGAGCTAAGGTAATTGTGAATATTTTGTTCAAGACCATGCCATAAATCGTGAGTCTTGCAGCGAGATTTGGCGGTATTGCGCGCCATAACGCAGCCGTCTTTTTTATCGCCGCAACCCGTCATGCGAATTGACTCGCCAGTTGCGCTGATAATGTCAGCAATGGTAATTTCTTCAGGATTTTTTTTCAAAACATAACCACCGCCCGGACCCTTGATAGACTTGACTATTCCCGCTTTGCGTAAGTTAGAAAAAATTTGCTCAAGATAAGAAAGTGACAGATTTTGCCTTTTGGCAATTGATAGCAGAGGCACTGGTTTTGTCTCGCTTGGCGTGATTGTTTCTTCAAGTAAATCGATGATGGCCATTACAGCGTAGCGGCCTTTGGTGGTAAGAATCATAAAATTTTAAACTAACATACCTCAACTTAAAACTATACAATATAAAGCCCCATTAAAACAGTCAACCATTTTTCGCTTGCATATTATATTGCCAATCATAAAATACGCGGCCCATTTTCTTGTTGAGGCCTTTTACTGCAAAGCTTTGAACAAAATAGAAAATTTAATATTAACCTTTAACCCCCTCCAAAAGAATGACTACTACCAATACTCCAGCTAAAGATATCTTCGCTGAACAAGAAAAAATATTTGCCGCAGAAAATTTTGCCGCACTTCTTGAAGAATATGAAAAAACCGGCCAAAAATTAATTGAAAGCACCGTTGTAAAAGGTGTAATCGTTGGCATTACAGACCGCGGCGTTGCTGTCGATATCGGTGCAAAATCAGTTGGCTTCATCGACATTGCTGAATTTAAACGCGACGGCGAAATTGCCGAAGGTGAAGTTGTCGATGTATTTTTGGAACGCCTTGAAAACAAGCGCGGAGAACTTCTTATTAGCCGCGACAATGCTCGCCGCTACAATAACTGGCACTTCCTAAAAGCTTGCCTTGAAGACAAAACAATCATTGAAGGTAAAATTATCGGTCGCGTTAAAGGTGGCTACGCTGTTGACATTGACGGCGTTACATGCTTCTTGCCTCGCAGCCAAGTTGACACAATGTTAATGAGCGATGACAATTTCCTACTTGGAAAAGTTGAAAAACTACAAGTATTAAAAATTGATGAAATTCGTGGTAATGTGGTGGTTTCGCGCCGCGCCATTCTTGAAACTCAACGCAATCTTGAAAAAGATAAATTCCTTGCCAAAGTTCGTGTTGGTGATGCTCTTGACGGTGTGGTTAAAAACATTACTGACTACGGTGCGTTCATTGACTTCGGAAGTTTCGACGGCTTGTTGCACTTAACTGATATCTCTTGGTGCCGCGTACGACACCCATCTGAGGTTCTAAAAGTTGGTCAAGAAATTAAAGTTCAAGTTATTAAATTTGACGAAGCTACTAAGCGCATTTCTCTAGGCATGAAGCAACTTCAAGCTAACCCTTGGGATACTATCGCCGCTCGCTACCCAGTTAGCAGCGTGGTTAAAGGTAAAGTTACTAACCTTACTACTTATGGTGCCTTCGTTGAAATTGAAGATGGCATTGAAGGTCTAGTCCATGTTTCTGAAATGAGCTGGTTGAAAAACAACGCACTTCCTAGCAAATTCTTGACTCAAGGTCAAGAAGTTGAAGTGATGGTGCTTGACATCAACCCACAAAATCATCGCATTTCTCTAGGCATGAAACAATGCGAGAAAAATCCTTGGCAAATCTTCTCTGACGCGCACAAAGTGGGCGATGTAGTTGAAGGTGCAGTTCGCAACTTTACTGAATTTGGTTTATTCATTGGCTTCGATAGTGGTGTTGACGGCTTAGTTCATGTTTCTGACATTACTGCTACAGGCAATGCCGAAGAAATTGTGAAACAATACAAAAAAGACGAAAAAATTAAAGTTGTCGTTCTTGGCAGCAACCCTGAAAAAGAACGCATCTCTCTAGGTATCAAGCAAGTTGATAGCTCTAGCTTTAAGGCTGATCTAGAAAAACTTGATGTTGACCAAATCGTATCATGCGTTGTGGTTAATGTGAAAAAAGATTTCCTTGAAGTTGAACTTGATTTCGGCTTGAAAGGTGTGATTAAGCGCCTTGACTTGTCTCGCAACAAGCAAGAGCAACGCACTGAAAAGTTTGAAGTTGGTGATCGTATTGAAGCTAAAGTTACCTTGTTTAACAAAGTAACTGGCAAGCTTTTGCTTTCAATCAAAGACATGGAAGCTGAAGAGCAAGAATCGCACATCTATTCTGGTGGCGGTGCTACAATTGGTAGCATTGCGGGCGATGTTTTGAAACCTCTAGCTAGTTCTTAATTTTTTACATGGAGAGGGTGAAGCGCCTATTTATCTGGGCTCTTCACCCTTTTTGTTTGGAATTATATTTTGGTTTTTTGTTGAATATTCTTTAATTCAAATTCCCTCCCAATGTCCGATTTATCCGACAATATTGCAGTTCTCACTCATCTTAAAGACAAGGTACATAAATGGAAAAACATTGCCATTTTGGGCGGCGCTTTGTCGTTGTTGTTTTTTATCAAGTTAATTTCTGGGGGCGAGATTGGTGGCGCCAGCGTTGAGTCGGCGGGTGATTATATTGCTAATATTAAAATTGAAGGTGAAATTTCTGAAGATGATTTTCGCAGTGAAGTTTTGGCAAAAGTTTTAGAAGAAAAATCAATTAAAGCGGTAATCATTGATATCAACAGCCCCGGTGGTGGCATTGTTGGCAGCGAAATTTTATTTGAAGAATTGCGCGCCATTGCTGAAAAAAAACCAACAGTGGTGGTGATGGGCTCGCTTGCTGCTTCGGGGGGCTATATGGCAGCTATTGCTTCGGATCACTTAATTGCACATAATGGTACACTTACTGGTTCAATTGGGGTTTTAATGCAATCAATGGAATTTACTGGATTGGCAGAAAAAGTTGGGGTGAAATTTCAAAATTATAAATCGGCGCCACTCAAGGCTAGCCCGTCGCCATTTGAAAAAACTAATCCTTGGGTTGACCGCGCCATTAATGAATCTATCAAAGATAGCGCCGAATTTTTCTTCGATTTAGTGCGTGAAAGAAGGGGGCAAAAACTTGACAAAGCAGAATTGCCAAGAATTTTTGACGGCCGTGTTTTTACAGGCAGACAAGCTTTGCGCGCTGGCTTGGTTGATGAAATTGGTGGCAGAAATGAAGCTTTAAATTATTTGCAAGATGAGCAAAAAATTGATACTAAATCTTTAAAGGTGCGCGAAATTTCTGTAGTAAAGGCTGGGGATAATATTCTTGATAAATTTTTAGGAATTTTACCATTTAGCTTTGGCGCCAACTCTTCAGCCTCTAAGCGTGGAATGATGGCGGTAATGGAGTAGTAATATTTTGTAATTTAAGTTTGATATTTATTTTTTTTTACTTAATGTAAGCAAACTATTTTTCGATATTTAATTTTGATAATTACTCGAATTATTTATTAGCAAATTCTTCTTAGAGGCCACGCTGTTAAAGGCGTTAAATCTTAAAGAGCGAGCTTCGTTTTTTATTAACAATTCAATTATTTTATGACAAACAACGATACTTTTGATAGAGTAAAAAAAATCATCATCAACCATCTTGGTGTTGAAGACGCAAAAGTTACAGAATCAGCAAGCTTTATCGATGATTTAGGCGCTGATAGCCTTGATCAAGTTGAATTGGTAATGGCATTTGAAGAAGAATTTGGCATTGAAATTCCTGATGACGCTGCAGAAAAAATCACTACCGTTGGTAGCGCAGTTCGTTATATTTCTGAAAATGTTTAATTGCTTGTAAAAGCAATATTTTCGGGCCTTCGAGAAGAAATTCTTGGGGGCCTTTTTTTTGGTTAATTTTATGTCGGTTATATGAATCCACTGAAAATATCGCAAGTTTCGAAATCGTTTGGAAGCCTTGTGGTGCTTGATGCGGTGGGGTTTGAAGTGGCAGCAAATTCTATTTTTGGATTCATTGGCTTGAATGGTGAAGGCAAGACGACGCTGATAAAAATTATTTTGAATTTGCTTGATATAGATTTTGATGAACGGCACGAAGCTTTGTCTATCAAGGCTGTAGAGATTTTTGGGGTGGCGAATATTTTGCCAAAATCGCGGCAGAAAATTTTTTATTTGCCAGAGAAATTTCAGCCATCAATGCAATTAAAGGGTGTGGAATTTTTAAAATTTAGCCAAGATTTTTATGGCAAGAAGCTAGATGTGGCAAGGCTTGAGGAGCTTTGTCAAAGTTTAGATTTTCGTCTTGAAGCGCTGGATGAAAAAGTGGCGAAATATTCCAAGGGCATGGTGCAAAAGCTGGGATTGTTGGCGGTTTTTTTGTCAGAAGCGGAATTAATTATTTTAGATGAACCAATGAGCGGCTTAGATACTAAAGCGCGCATTAACCTTAAGCGGGAATTGTTGAAATATAAAAGCCAAGGCAAGACGGTTTTTTTTAGCTCGCATATTTTGGTGGATATTGAGGAAATTTGCGATGAAATTGCGGTGTTGAATAAAGCAAAAATTATTTTCACGGGAAGTCCGCAGGCCTTTAAAATTAAGCATCGGGAAGATAGTTTGGATAAGGCTTTTTTGCAAGCTATTGTCTAGTTTTTGAAAATTTGCGAGAAGATGTTTGTGAAAAAATTATATTGAAGGGGAGTGGAGATTTTCAAGCCGACCTTGCTTTTACACACTATCAGCATTCCATCAAGCTTAGGGGGAAGCGCTCTGAACCGAGTTATGCGCCATCGCAAGCTCTGCTTGCTGAAATTAGATGGCGCATCCTGTCTGAGGGGCAGAGCGCTTCCCCCTAAGCTTGATGGGGAAGCGAGATTACAAGTTCAACTAAAAGCAAGATTCAACCAAAAACAAGAGATCTGAAATTCAGCAAGAAAAACTCTTAGTAAAAGCACGAATAAAACTCTAAGAACGAATTAAATCTTCCAACCCTTTAATTTCGCGCGCTAAAGCCACATCATCAACTATCATTTCCGCAACCATTTTTACCGAGTAAATAACGGTAGCATGGTTTTTATTGCCAAATTCACGGCCAATTTTTGGCAAACTTTCGCTAGTTAAAGTTTTTGCTAGATACATTGCAATTTGACGAGGGCGCGCAATGTTACGGGCTCTAGTGTTTGAAAGTAGGCTGGACACTTTAATTTCATAGTGAGCCGCAACAATTTTTTGAATTTTGTCGAGAGAAATTGCGCTGCTAGTAGAAGCTTTGCTATATTCAGAAGCCACTAAGCGCGCGGTTTCAAGCGTGATTTCTTCATTGATGAAAATTTTGTTGGCAAGCAATTTGCGCAACGCGCCGTCAATATCGCGAACGCTAGAATTAATTTTGCTGGCGAGAAGTTCGAGAATTTTTTCGTCGATAACTTCGCCGCTCATAGCTGTTTTGGCTTTGAGAATTTCAAAGCGATCGGCAAAATCGGGGGTTTTGAAGTTAAGAATCATGCCACCAGAAATGCGCGATTTAAGCTTTTCGTCAATGGCTTCTAAGTCAGATGGCGAGCGGTCGCAGACCAGTACAACTTGTTTGTTATTTTCAACTAAATTGTTGAAGGTGTGCATAAATTCTTCTTGCGTGCCAGCTTTGCCGGCAATGAATTGTACATCATCAATAATAAGTACATCGATTGAACGAAATTTTTCTTTGAAGCTCATGGTTTCGTTGCTGCGCACTGATTGCACAAAGTGATACATGAATTTTTCGGCTGATAAATAAACCACTTTTTTCGATTTATTTTCTTCTTTAATTTGCCAAGCAATTGCTTGCGCCAAGTGGGTTTTGCCCATACCAATTCCGCCATGAATGTAAAGTGGAATTGCGCTGTCAAAAAGGCTTTGTTGGCCTTCTTTTGCACCAGCTGCGGCCTTAGCCATAGCCACTGCAAGGCGATTATATTTGCCGCTGACAAAATTGGCGAAAGTGTATTTTGGGTTTAATTCAGAGCCAAAAGCAAAAACATTGTCATGTTTAGAAATGCTGACAACTTTTACTTGAGTGGCCGGAACTGTTGCGGCTCTAGCGTTGTCATCGGCTTTATTTAAGCAAATTACGCTAACTTTTTTGATTGAAGCATCAACTTCTGCAGCAATTTTGGTTAAATTGTAGGGTGATTTTTTGTTTTCGATGAATTCACGGATAATCCAGTCGCGGACAAATTTTGATTGTGCGGCAAAAATTACTTCATGGCCTTGGTGTGAGAAAACTATAAGGTTGGCAAACCATTTTGCAGTAATTTCAGCACCAAAAGATTTTTCGCAAGCGGCAATAAAGCTGCCAAGAAAATTGTCGCTAGAAGCGTTATATTCGTGTTGTAAGGCAAGGTTGATCATGATTGTCTCCACGCTAAGTTGCTGGCTTTCCAGCCGTTAATATTGCCCCTGTGGCCTGCGCTGTCAATGTCGCCTTCAAAACCGGCGATTAAATTGAAGCAGTGAGTGTAACCCATTTGTGCCATGTGAATTGCCGCCTCAGAAGAGCGCGCGCCACTGCGGCACATAAAAATTAATTCGGCATCTTTTTTATTATCGCCAAATTTTTCTTGTAGAGCTTTTTCGAGATTTTCGGTAAAGCGCGGATTAAAACCCATAGTTGGGAAAGTTTTCCATGGTAGTAAAATTAAATTGGCAACTTCAGCAGTGCCAGTGAAGGCAAATTCAGCGTCGGTGCGCACATCGATTAAAACGGCGTTTTTTTCGTCGCGAAGTTTGATAAAAGCTGCTTTGGCGTCAATTTGTTGTATTAGCATTTTGTACATCTAGTTTTTTCAAGGAATTTTCTAAAATTTTTAGCAATTTCCTTTTTGTTTTTTAAAATTTATTGGAAGAGATTTTGCTTCAGTATTTCGCCCTAGTAAAGGTAAAAATTTTACTAAGATGAAAATAAATATCTTGACAGGGCGGCCAAGCTAATAGGGCCTGATTATGAAATTTAACAATGCTGCAAAGCCTTGATATTAAAGGGTTGATGAGCTTGATATTCTGTTAGCTCTAGTCTGGTGGGGGCGGCTTTTTGTCAATGTAAATTAATATTTTTTTTACGGGTTGTTTCGCAAGAAATTTAGCTATAGATTTGGCGGTAAATTTAATAAAAAATTATCATTTATGAACAAAAGGCGCAATTTTTTTGTCTTAATTTTTCTTGGCCTAATTTGGTCAACTTTTTCAGTTTTTACTAAAGTTTCGGCAGAAGTTTTATCTCCATATTTTGTTGCCTTCGCCCGCTTGGTTTTAGGTGGCTCATTGCTTTATTTAGTTTGTCTGATTAAGAGAAGGCGGGTTTTTATTGTAAGTAATTTTAAAAATTACGCCATTGTCGGACTATTCAACTCTGCGCTGCCATTTTCGTTGTTTGCAATGTCGGCAAGAGGCTTGGATAGTGGTGTTGCGGCCATTCTTGATGGAGCGGTGCCAATGTTTGAAGTATTAATTTCAATCTTTTTCTTGAAGCGTTTTGTTGATAAAAATTCAATTTGGGGCGTAGTTTTTGGTATTATTGGAGTAATTATCACTTCTTTTGGCGATGGTGTGAGGGCGGATATTACGCTGGCTCATGTTGCGGCAGTAATTGCAATTTTGGTGGCAACTTCTTCTTATGCGGGGGCATCTTTATATATTAATGCCAAATGTAAAAATATTGAACCAATGACATTGGCAACAGGCAGCGTCTTGTTTGCGGCGCTATTTCTGTCGCCAAGTTTGCTATTATTTGAGCCATCTTTAGTGACCGTAAAATCAGCCAGCTCTTTGCTTGGACTGGGAATTTTATGTACCGGAATTGCCTATATTTTCTACTTTAAATTAGTGGCAGAAGAAGGCCCAAGAACCGCGGTGAGCGTGGTTTTGTTGATTCCAGTTTTTGGTACAATTTTTGGCACAATTGTTTTGGGAGAGGTGATTACAATTGGTAAGATTGTTGGCTGCATCACAATTTTGGTGAGCATGAAATTCATCTTGAATTTGTCGCGGCAAAGTTTTTTTAAGTCAAAGTTGGATCCTGTGGTTTAGTGGCTGCAGAGGCTTTTTGTATTGGCTTATTTTGCGAATCTTCATCAAATAAAATTCGGCTGGCAGCGCCATCTAAATCATCATATTGCTTATTTTTCAGGCACCATAAAAAGGCGGCAAGCCCCGCTAATCCTAGCGCAAGAGTAATTGGAATTAAGAAAAGTAAGACGCTCATTTTAAAATTCGCAAAGAATTAATTAATACTAAAATTGACGATGAAGACATGGCAATGGCCGCCACCAAAGGCGTGACGCTGCCCATCATGGCGAAAGGTACTGCAACTAAATTATAAGTAAGAGCAAGAATTAAATTTTGCTTAATAAGTAAAATTGAGCGATGGGCAAAGTGGTTTAGGGTGAGAATTGGTGCTAGTTGCTGGCCTTGAATTATAATATCGGCAATGTTTTGGGTAATGTCAGAAGCTTTGGCAAAAGAAATTGAAATATCGGCTAAAGCTAGTGATGGCGCGTCGTTAAGGCCATCGCCAATCATAATTATTGGTTGGTTTTTTTGCTTAAATTGTTTGAGAAAATTTACTTTTTCGATGGGTGTTTGTTCGGCGTAAAATTCAGTAATGCCAAGGGTCTGCGCGGTTTGTGCGACAATGTTTTTATTATCACCAGAAAGTAAAATTAATTTTTTGCCAAGGGCTTGCAGCTTTTCTACTGTAGCTTTAGCGTCACTTTTTAGTTGGTCTTGCAGCAAGAAAAGTATAATATTATCGCCATGCTGCAGATAACAGTGCGTAGCGGCGGTGGCATTGTTGTTGGCAGAGATTGCGCCATTTTCTGTAAAAGTGGTATAATTTTTTGCAGAAAGTTCGTCGTTAAATTTATTGTGGAAGGCTTGTAAATCAACATTACAGAACTCTTTTCTGCCTAGCCTGATTGTATTTTCTTCATATTTTGCAACCAGTCCAAAGCCTTGATTTTCCTCAACTTGTAGCACAAATCTTTCTTCCTGCCAAGCATTAGAAATTGCCATTGCGACAGGGTGCTTACTCATCTGTGCCATGGATGCGGCCAGTTTGCGATAAAATTTTTCTTCTTCCTCGTTTAAATTTTTATTAAGCCCCACAACCTTAATTAGCGAGGGTTCGCCAAGGGTTAAAGTGCCAGTTTTATCAAAAATTATTGTGTCAATTTCATTAAATTTTTCAAGCGCTTCCCCCGATTTTGTTAAAATTCCGCGCTTAATTAAACTAGAAATTGTAATAGTTTGCACAATTGGAACCGCTAGAGCCAAGGCGCAAGGGCAGGTGATAATTAAAACCGCAGTAGCAGTTAATAGTGCAATTTGAAATGAAGAATGGAGAAAAAAATACCATGCAATAAAGGTTATGAAGGCAAGCAGGTGAACGATTGGCGTGTAGCTGCGTGAAAGGCGATCGGCCAAGCGAATATATTTATTTTTTTGTGTTTCAACCTCTTCAACAATATTGATAATCTGTTTGAGCAGGCTATTTTGTTGGTTCTTCGTCGCTTTAATTTTAAGTGGCGCCGCTAAATTAATTGTGCCAGCAAACACCGCAGAGCCTTGCGTAACAGGCTTTGGCAAAGATTCTCCAGTAATAATCATGCTGTTAATTTCACTGCTGCCTTCTACAACCAC
>CANGNU010000018.1 GCA_947455365.1 Rickettsiales bacterium
CGAAACTTTTCAAAGTTTGGCGAATTTACATATTTCATTGTGCTAAACATAGCAATTGTTGCAGATGGCATTTCCTTAGAGATACGCGCCAAGAACTGAATGAATAACTCATTACTCGCCTTACCATAATCTTTCATTGCAGAGGCAATTTTTGTTTTTGCTACGCCAGTTTTTTTATTTTCTTTTCCTGTCACATCTTCAGCAAGATATCCGCGATTACTCGCCTCCGCATAAGGCGGATTAATCAACACCAAAATTTTCTCCCCCTCCGCAATAGCCTTGCGCAAGCCTTCTGGCACTTTATTCGTCAGGCTATAATCAATTTTTCCATCATCAGAAATATCATCATTTAAATAATCATATTGAAACCGTTGAGCGGCTACGCAAGTTTTTGTTGCCTTCATAACATCAACATCGGCTTGGTCTAGCGTGCTCATGTAAATATTGCGTGGATTGCTGTGTTTAACTTCTAAATTACCTACGCCGCAACACATATCCCAAACGATATAATCTTTTTGCCAATTTTTGCCAAGGGTTTCGGCAAGCTTGTCATAGGCCTTGTCTACAACATGCAGCGGTGTATAATATGCGCCTTTAAAACTGCGCTCGTCAATTGCAATTAGGCTGTCGCGGCGTTCTAATAAATAATTTCGATATTCAGCTTTTGGTGGTTTGTGATAAATTGCCCAAAATTGGCGATAACCTTCTTTGTTGCCCAATTCATATAATTCGCCATCTAAACTAAAAACTGGCGCATTATTTTTGTGTAATAATTCTGCGGGCAAATTGGCGTGGGTTGAAACGGTGCCGTCATGCATAATATCGGCAAAAAATAATAAGGCGTATTTTTCTTCGGGCACGCCGTTAATTTCTCGACCAATCATTTCAACCCATTTGTCAAATACTTGTTTTAAATTGTCGGGAGTAATTTGCGTGGAATTATATCGCCAGATTTAATTGCCGCTTTGACGGTGCTAATAAATTCTTCTTCGTGAGTAGAAAGTTTGAAGGAGACAAAATGCGTGCCAATGTAGGCAGATACTGCATCTATGGCTTCTTTGGTAAGCTTACTAGCAGACTTTCCCCATTTTATATTTTTTTTCTTGAGAAGAGGTAAAACATCAATGGTCTTCATCAGTGCGGCTTTTTCTACATCAATAACCGCTAAAAGTGGTGGGATTTTTTCACCAGCGTCAAGATCAACTTGAACATAATAAAGCAGTTGAGTAAACATCGCATATGTCGAGGTGTTGCTTTTATTTTTTGCCTCAAACCAAATTTCATCAGTGCGAATATCAATTAAATCCAAGCCTTTATTGTAGCGCTTGAGACCCAAAGCCTTGATGTAAATGTCTTTAACATCTTCTTCAGTTTTGGCAAGTTTGAGATTGTTGTATAAATTAGCTGTGGTCATTTTGTTAACTATTTATCCATCTCAATTTCAAACTGCTTAGAATACAAGTTAGCGTAGGCGCCGTCTTTCTTCTCTAGCAGCTCTTGATGCGTGCCTGACTCAATAATTTTTCCATGCGACACCACAAAAATTTTATCTGCATGAATAACCGTAGAAAGCCGGTGAGCTATGACTACCGTGGTTCGGCCCTTCATTAATTTATCAAGTGCATTTTTAATTAGGCGCTCAGAAATTGGATCAAGTGCCGAAGTTGCTTCATCTAACAACAAAATTGGCGCATTGTACAAAATGGCCCGCGCAATAGCAATGCGTTGGCGTTGACCACCTGACAAACGAATGCCATTCTGCCCAATTCTTGCATGATATTTTTCTGGCAATTCTACGATAAATTCATCAGCTTCAGCTAATTTTGCCGCCGCAATAATTTGCTCTTCAGTTGCGTCTTCTTTGCCGTAACGAATGTTTTCAAGAATGGTGTCATCAAACAACATCACCTCTTGATTCACTACAGACATGCCATTGCGCAGCGATTTTAAAGTAATGTCACGAATGTCGTGGCCATCAATTTTAACTGCACCAGAAGTTGGATCATAGAAGCGTAAAATCATGCTCATAATGGTAGATTTTCCACCGCCAGAATGCCCTACAAGCGCTACAGTCTTGCCTGCACCAATTTCAAGATTGATATTTTCTAGCGTAACTCTGTCGCTGTTATAACTAAAATCAACATTTTCAAAAGTAATTTGACCCTTGACCTGATTGAGCTCAAGCGCATTTGCTTTATCGACAATTGTTGGTTTTTCATCAAGCGTTTTGTAAAATCTGGTAGCTGCAGCCAAGCCAACTTGAATGCCAGAATTCATTCCCGACACCGATTTTAAAGGCCGGTAAGCCATCATCATTGCCGCAAAGAAAGAGAAAAACGCACCCGTGGTAGTTTTTCCTTCTAAAACTTGATGACCACCATACCAGATAACAGCAGCAACGCCAATGCCCGCCAAGCTTTCAACAAATGGCGAAGCAATTAGAGAAATGCGCGACATTTTTTTGCCAATTTTGAAAATGCTTTCGGTAATTAGCGACATTCTTTTAATTTCAAAATCTTCGCAATGATAGGCCTTTACTAGCTTAGAGTACTGTAAAGTGTCATTCATTTGCGTGGCAAATCGGCCCGCCATTGATTGATTTGAGAAAGACAAATTGCGCAGTTTTTTGCCTAATTTATAGATTGGATAGGCCGCCAAAGGAAATCCAATAAAAGCAATTAGTGACAATTCTAAACTTTGATAAAACATTACCGATATTAGAGCCACAAGGGTAAAAAGCTGCTTCACAAAACCATTAATTGCAGTATTTATCATGCCAACAATTGAGCCAATTTCATTCATAATGCTGGACATCATGTCGCCAGATGAACGGCTGTGCAGCTTGGCAATGTCTGACTTAATAAAATGCGCATACATTTTCATGCGCATATCCGAGCTAATTCGCAAAGACAAAACATTCATTGTAAGCAGCTGGAAGTAGGTGGCAAAGCCCTTCACAATAGTTACTAATAAAATAATTATTGGAATTACAACCAATGCGCCCATTTTTTTATCAACAAAAACTGCATCAAGCGCTGGCTTAACTAAATAAGCGTGAAGCGAGGTGGTGCCTGCAATTACAAGCATCAGCGCCATTGAAATAAAAAATGTATTGCGGTAAGGAATTATATATTCTTTGACAACGCGTTTTACTAGATACCAAGTGTTGTTATAGTTGATTTCTTGCATTTTATCTGACATTATTCGGAGAATTAAATTTAACTAACCTTGAAATATCATTAAATGCTTAATCTTTTCAACAACTTTAAAGAAATATTTTTTGCGCAGCTTGGTGTAATTGCTGCGGCGAATGGCGTTGAATTATCTGACGGTGATTTTAAAAGTTTTATTGTTGAACCTGCGAAGGAAAAAGCCCATGGCGACTTGGCCTGCAACATTGCAATGACTTTGTCGAAGAAATTTTCTGCGGTGGAAAGTTTGAATAATCCGCGTAAGTTGGCGCAAGAAATTATTGCGCGGTTAGGTACGCAGCATGGTATTGCGAAGCTTGAAATTGCTGGGCCCGGATTCATTAATATATTTTTGCAGAATCAAGTTTTTTACAATATTTTGGCTGAGTTGTTGAAGGCGCAGAAGTTTAATTTTGCTAATATTGGCCTTGGTGAGAAGGTGAATTTAGAATATGCTTCGCCAAATCCAACAGGGCCAATTCATGTGGGACATACTCGCGGGGCAATTTACGGCGATGTGCTGGCAAAATTATTATCACAAGTTGGTTACAGTGTTTTGAAGGAATATTACATTAATGATGCGGGTTCGCAGATTATTACTCTGGTCAAATCGGCTTATATACGCTATTTGCAAGCCTGTGGTCTGCAAATTGAAATGGCAGAAGGGCTTTATCCGGGGGAATATTTAATTCCAGTTGGAGAGTCTCTGCATAAGGCTTACGGCAATTCTTTGCTACCAAAAAATAATGATGATTTATTCGCACAGCTTGATGTTAATGGCCCCGTAAGAGATTTTGTCGTTAGCGAAATGCTCAAGATGATTATCGCAGACCTTCAGGCTCTAGGCATTAAACACGATAGCTACTTCTCCGAAAAAAAAGAATTACACGACACTGGAAAAATTGACGAAGCAATCGAGCTCCTGCGCGAAAAAGGCTTAATTTATGTTGGAAAACTTGAAGCGCCAAAAACCGAAAAGGGCGTCGGTGCCCTGCCCGAGGGCTATGACGAGCGCGACCAAACTTTATTTCGCTCAACTTTATTTGGCGACGATGTTGACCGCGTAGTGAAAAAAGCCGATGGTACTGCAACTTATTTAGCAGGCGACATGGCCTATGCAATCAGCAAATTCAAGGGTGGTGGCGCTACTGCTGAAACTAAAAATCGTCAAGCTTCAACAAAATTTATCATGCCTTTGGGCTACGACCATGCGGGTTATGTCAAAAGATTAACCGCCGTCGTCAAAGCCATTAGTGGCGGCGATCCTACACACGATGGCAAAGCCGAGCTTAAAGTTATTTTATGCCAGATGGTAAAATTTGTCAAAAATGGCGAGCCGCTAAAAATGTCGAAGCGTGCGGGAAATTTTATTACCGCTCGCGAAGTTATTGATGAGCTTACCAAACTAGGTGGTGCAGGCTTTGGTGCTGACGCTCTGCGCTTCATTATGCTTACCCGCAAAAATGATGCGCACTTTGATTTCGACCTTGCAAAAGTAATTGAACAATCAAAAGACAATCCAATTTTTTATGTACAATATGCCCACGCAAGATGTTGCTCGGTGCTTAGAAACTTAAAGGCTGAAGGCTTATTGGAAAATATCACAGTGAATGAAATTGATACACAAGTTTTACAAAATTTGCAAGACGAAAGTGAGCTAGAAATTATCAAAAAAATTATCGCATTTCCGCGAGTAATTGAAATGGCGGTTACCAGCTTTGAGCCGCACCGCATCGCGTTCTATCTGCAAGAATTGGCGGCGCTTTTTCATGCACTTTGGAATAAAGGCAGCGACAATCGCGACTTAAAATTCATCATTCCATCGCAATTAGAAATAACTAAATCTAGAATTTATTTAATTATGGCGCTAAAAATTATTATCGCTGCAGGGCTTGATATTTTTAATATTAAAGCAGTTGAGGAAATGCGCTAATAATGTATTAATTTTTTTAATAAATTTATAATTTGACTGAATCAAAACTAGGTCACGCTAATTCTCGCTGAAGCGAGACGCGCTGACCTATTTTGACACAGTCAAATTATAAATTTATTAAAAAAATTAATCGGTTTTTATTTATTAAAAAAATTTCATGGAAGATTTTGGCTATTCCAAACAACAAGAAGAAAGTGCCACCAACTCAATAATCAAGCGGGCGTTTCTTATTGGCGCAACTTTATTTTCTATTGCTTGTTTTGTTTATGTGACAATTAATGCCTATTATTTTGTCTATCAAGATGGAGATGCTAATGTTGAAACAATCAAGGCTGACGCCGATCCAATTAAGGTTGTAGAGCAAGAAGAAGTTGCTGATGGCGATAAAATGCATATTGATAGCACGGTTTACGAAGACATTTTTGGCAATAAAAAATATGCTAAAGAAAAAGAGGTTCATATTAGAGAATCATCGGCTCCTGCACTTCCACCAAAAAATTATGATGATCAATTAGCTGATGCTTCGGCGTTAAAAAAATCTGATAATAAACAATTTGTTACTTCGGCGCAAAATGACGCAAAAGCTACAGCGCCTAATGCCAATGCGGCTGCAAAAAATAAATCTGGGCAAATTATTGTTTATTCGGAAAATTCTGTGGCTGAAGATAAAAGCTTACTACCAGCGGCTCCAAAGACTAATGCACAAGTTGCAAAAAGTGCGGTTGATAGTGCTGCGGCCGCTAAACAAGCGGCTTTAAAGAATTCGGGAAAGAAATATATTCGCGTACAAATTGCCGCTTTAACTTCGCGCAATGCCGCCGATGAGTATTGGGACAAGCTGCAGCGCCTTCATCCCGGCTTATTTTCTGGCTTAAAGTCGGTTATTGAGCAAGTTGATTTAGGCAAACGCGGAATTTTTTATCGCTTGCAAGTTGGTAGTTTTTTTGACCAAGTGAAGGCGGAAGAATTTTGCAATAGATATGTTGCGCAAACGCAGAAGAGTAAGGCGGATTGTATTGTGGTGGAGTAATCCATGGCTAGCGCGCGCAAACTTAACTAGTAAATTCCACTTGGTGCCGCAGATTCCTCTTTCAACGCCCCACCCTCACCAACATCGACAGACGAATCTGTCGAGCCAGAGGCAGAGCCTGTAGGATTTGCCGCCAATGCCGCATCAACATCGTCTGTGGCTTTAAATGCCTCAAAGAAGATGTGATCTTTAGGTGTAGCAGGTGTTGGAAACTTGCCAGTTGTGCGATCAACCTTCACAAATTTTACTGTACTTGGCACGCGAAATGGCGTTGAAGGCGCGTCTTTCAAGGCTTGCTTCATGAAGTTGATAAAAATTGGCAAGGCCACCGAGGCGCCAGTTTCATCTTTCCCCAAACTTTTTGGATTATCGAAACCAACATAAACCCCCGCAATTAAATCGGGCGAGAAGCCTACAAACCACGAGTCGTATGAGTTATTGGTGGTACCAGTTTTACCGCCGATAATTTTACCAATTGAACGAGCGCGACCCGCCGTGCCTCTATCTACAACGCCTTGCATCATTGAAGTAATTTGATAGGCGGTGGCAGAATCGATGATTTGCTCTTTACTTTCATCAAGCAGCGGCAATACATCACCCGAGCCACCTTCGCGCACCAAACAATCGTTGCATTTTCTTTGGTCGCGACGATAAATTGTCACGCCATCACGATCTTGAATTTTTTCAATCATTGATGGCTCAATTTTTTTGCCACCATTAACCATCATTGAATAAGCGGTAACTAAGCGCATCATGGTTGTTTCAGTTGAACCCAAAACTAATGAGTAAATTTTTGCTGGATTATCATTAACGCCAAGTCGCTTAACAACTTCTGCAACTTTATCAATTCCAACTTGGTCGGCCATTCGCACTGTTGTAACATTTCGCGAAGTTTCAAGACCAGTACGCAAAGTGGTGGGGCCGTAGAACTCGCCTGAATAGTTGCTTGGATTGTAAGGCGGCAAACCAAAGCCCTGATTGAGTGAAATTGGTTCGTCCATAATTACAGTTGCTGGCGTCATGCCATTTTCTAGGGCCGCGACATAACCAAAAGTTTTCATGGTTGATCCGGGTTGGCGCATTGCTTGGGTTGCACGATTAAATTGATTTGGCGAATCAACATAACCACCCATCATTGCAAGAACTCTGCCGCTATGTGGGTCAACGGCTAAGAAGGCACCGTTAACTTCAGGAATTTGTCGCAAAATATAAGTGTCACCTTTTGTGCCTTTTTCAACTAAAATTAAATCGCCGATAGTAAAAACATCGGAGATTTTTTTTATTGCAGGACCAACTGCATCAGTGCTGATATGCTTGCGCGCCCATTTTACTGTTGCTAATTCGATAGTTCCGATAGTGCCAAATTCGGTACCAATTGTTGCAGAATCATGGCCCAAAGACAATATTACCGCCTTCTCCCAAGTTTCTTTGTACAATTTTTTAGGGTCGAATTTTTTTAAGTCATCTTGCCAAACGCCCGCTGCGTCTATCTTCTTCAAGGCGCCACGATAACCGTGTTTTTGGTCATATTCTTCAATACCATCATTGAAAGCTTTGGCAGCAAGCTTTTGCAAGCCAGAATCTAGCGTGGTACGCACGACAATTCCGCTTTCAAAAACATTGTCAGAGCCGTAGAGCTGCGTCAATTCTTTCTTCACGCTATCAGCAAAAAAGTTAGCGCGAGCATTGTCACTGCCATCTTCTTCCTCAGCACGAATTTTTAGCGTGATTGGTTTTTCTTTCGCCGCATCGCCTTCTTCTTCAGTAATAAAGCCTTCATCGACCATGCGTTCAATTACCCAATCGCGACGATATTTTGCTTTTTCCATATTTTTGCGCGGATCTAAACGCGATGGCGCCTTAGGCAGAGTAGCTAGCAAAGCATCCTCTTCAATGGTCAATTCATCAATAGATTTATCAAAGTAAACCTGTGCCGCAGCCGCAACGCCGTAAGCGCCAGAGCCTAAATAAATTTGGTTTAAATAAAGCTCAAGAATTTTATCTTTAGAAAAAGCTTTGGTCATTCTGTAAGCTAAAATTGCTTCTTTTACCTTTCTTTCAATTGTTCTCTCACGAGTTAACAAAAAGTTTTTTACCACTTGTTGAGTAATAGTTGAAGCACCACCAAGGCCTTCTTGGCCCTTTACCACAGCCAGTGCATTGCGTACTGAGGTGCGGAAAATTGCAAAAACATCGATACCAGAATTTTTGTAAAAGTTAGAGTCTTCGGCGGCAATGAAGGCGTTACTTAAATGTTTTGGAATTAAATCGAACGGCACAAAAATGCGTTTTTCTTTGGAATATTCGGTAATCAACTTGCCGTCTGAAGCGTAGAGCCGCGTGGTTATAATTGGTGAATAATTTTTTAGCTGTTCATAATCGGGTAAATTTTCGGTATTTTTTTTGAAGAATAAAAACCCTGCAATCACTAGCAGGAAAAAGAAAATTGAGCCAAAAATTGCAACGAAGCTGAGTGTTTTTTTCATCGAATGAGAATGTTCTTGATGCTTGCCACCATTGGCTTGCAAACGATTTTTATTTTTAATGGTCACTTTACTTAAAAAATTTTCTTAGAAATTAGTAGTTATTTGTTTACTTTAAAATATTCATCAATTGCGTCAACTAAACCTTTCACAATATTTCGCTTATGACTCAAACTGTTGAGCGCAGCCTCTTCACTGTGATTCGATAAATATCCCAACTCAATTAAAATTGAAGTCATGTCTGGCGCGGTTAAAACCGCAAAGCCGGCAAAGCGATGAGTATTGTGCAAAATATCGACACCAACTTTTTGCACTGACTTAATTGCAATATTAGCAAATTGCGATGAGCTGTTCATAGAGCTGCGTTGCGACAGGTCAATTAGCGTTTTCAGAATGTCGCCACTGGTATCGCCAAAATTTACTCCGGCAATAATATCGGCGCGGTTTTCTTTTTGCGCCAATAATTCAGCTTGGCGATCGGAAGATTTTTCGGATAAAGTGTAAATTGAGAAGCCCGAAGCGTTGCTATCAGGGGCGGCGTTGGCATGTAGCGAAATAAATAAATCAGCATTTAAGTGGCGCGCCTTTTCAACGCGGCGCTTTAGTGGTAAAAATTCATCACTGTCGCGCGTTAAATAAACTTTGTAGTTTTTGCTGCTTGTAAGATGCTTGGCCAATTCTTTTGCGTAAGATAATGTGATGTTTTTTTCTTTAGTGCGCGCGTAATCGCCAATTGTGCCGGGGTCTTTGCCACCATGGCCCGCATCAATCACGATAATTGGCGTTTTTTTTATTTTTGCTGTTGATGGCTGCGCAGTAATTACATATTTTACTGGTGCTACTGCGGTTTTTGTAGCAACCGTTGCAGCTTGATTAGCAAGGATTGGTGCGGCTTTTAATGAAGAAGATTCTTCAAGATTTTTTTCCGCTGGTGCAGCTGGAGCGTTAGAATTACTTTCAGCAGGAATTGTCCCCAAAGCACGCGGGGCTTGGCTTTCTACGGGAATGGCGGAATCAGATAGAGGAACTTTCGTCATAAAATCTGGCGTAATTTGAACTAAAATTCGCGGCAGATCATCTTTCTTCAGCTTGTGAAATCTTGAGCTGCGAACAACTACCCGATCTTTCAAATCAAAAACAATGCGCAAATTTCCTTCCGCGTTACTTTTACGAAAAGCACTGACAAAGCTAGGTAATGCAGGCGCAACAAAGTTTTCACTAACCGTTGCGCTTTCAATATCCACCACCAATCGCTCAGGATTGCTAAGATTGTAAGCGCGAAATTGCGTTTTTTTATCAATGGTAATTTCGATATTTTCTTTCGAGTCAAAAATTATTCGACTGACCAGAATTTTGCCCGCCAAGGCTTGAGCAGCATTGAGCGAGGTGGCAAGAAAAAATATCGTTAGTAATAATTTCTTAAATTTCATGTAAAATTTTTGCGAATAATTCTGCTGGCAATGAACCGCCAGTAATTTTTTTTGTCGCTGAATTGTCGTCATTGCCAATCCAAATTCCCACCACATAATCATTGTCAAAGCC
>CANGNU010000019.1 GCA_947455365.1 Rickettsiales bacterium
ATTTCAATGATTTCTGCTAATTTATTTGAAATTCTCGACTGTGTTTTTCGTGCCGTTCGTGAAAATGATAAACCCTTCGGAGGCTTGCAAATGCTGCTTTTCGGTGATTTTCTGCAACTTCCACCTGTTACTCGCTTTGGTGATGAAGAGCAAAGTTTCTGCTTCTCTTCTCATGCCTGGAAAGAACTGGATTTGAAAGTTTTCAATCTGAAAGAAATTTTTCGTCAACATGACCAAAAATTTATTAAAATTCTCAACAATTTGCGCTTTGGCAATTTAGATGAAGATGATGTCGAGCAGCTAAAATTAAGGCTTAAAGCCAATGATGACAATCTTGCAATCAAGCCGACTATTCTTACTAGTCACAATGTAAAAGCGGCGCAAATTAATGAAGTTGAACTAAAAAATATTCCCCGCGAAGAAAAAGTTTATGCGGCAAAATATTTTGGTGAACCAAATAAAATTGAATTATTGCGCAAAAATTGCTTAGCGGCTGAAGCCTTGAAATTAAAGGTTGGAGCGCAGGTAATGATGATTAAAAACACCTATCAAAAAGAAGGAATTATTAACGGCTCACTTGGTGTTGTAAAAGATTTTTCACCAAAAAAATATTTTCCTATTGTCGAATTTGCTAATGGAAAAATTCTTACCATTGCCCCTGAAGAATGGCTAATTGAAAGGTTTGACGCCGAATTGAAGCAATCGGTTACTGAAGCTGCCGTCACACAAATTCCACTAATTTTATCTTGGGCAATCACTATTCATAAGGCGCAAGGCTTAACACTTGATAAAATTTCTTGCGATTTATCCAACATTTTTAGCGCTGGGCAAGCTTATGTGGCGCTGTCTCGCGCTCGTTCATTAGATAGCGTTTTTATCACCTCAATTGATTTTAAAAAAATTTCTGCCAGCTATGAGGCTTCAAAATTTTATCAAGAATTTTCTTTATGATAAAATATTTTAGCAAACTTTCTAACAACTCCAAAGCCATATTTTACGCGGTTCTAACCTGTTTTTTAGTATCAGTTTTAATTGCCATCGTTCGTCATTTATCGGGGCATTTTCACACATTTTTTATTGTGATGATGCGCAATTTTTTTGCCTTCGCATTCTTCATTCCCTTAATGATAAAAAACCCGCGCCAACTTTTTAAAACACAGAAATTACACCTGCATTTTTTACGCAACATAAATGGCTTAGCGGCAATGCTGATATGGTTCTACACCATCACACTAATTCCCCTACCCGAGGCCGTTTCCTTCACTTTTATTGTGCCAATTATTACCACTTTAGCGGCAATGTTTTTCTTGCGAGAAAAAGTTCACTCTAGGGTTTGGTTAGCTTTGGCTGTAGGGTTCATTGGCATTTTAATTATCATTCGCCCCGGGTTTCATCAGTTTAAATTGGCTTATCTATTGGCCTTGAGCACTACAGTCTTGTGGTCTATCTCCAATGTTATTGTCAAGATGATGACCGATACTGACAAGCCCGAAACCATCGTTGTTTACATGTCTTTTATTATGCTAATTCTATCAATTCCGCTAGGAATGACGCGGCTTGCGCCAATGAATCTGCACGATATTTTCTGGCTGGCAATGTTGGGATTATTTTCAAATTTAGCCCACATGTCAATGTCTACCGCCTACTCTAAGGCCGATTTATCAGTGGTGCAGCCCTTTGATTTTACTCGCTTAATTTTCATTTCAATCATTTCTTACTTTGTTTTTGATGAAGTAATTGACTTTTGGTCAGGCATTGGCGCCTTGGTAATATTGGCTGGAACAATTTTGGTTGCGCCTAAAAAGAAGGCAAAATATGATGCTGGCGCCATAATTGACGAGGTTTAATAAGCTGTGCAAAATTAAACAATTTTACACAAATACTTTGAAAAAAATTATTCATAAAAAATGAATTACAACGAGTTATTTCAAAACTCAATTGACCAACTGAAGCAAGAAAACCGCTATCGCGAATTTATTAATATTTCGCGTTTGAAGGGCCAATTTCCTTACGCCATCAACAATCGCAACCAGCGCAAAATTATTTTATGGTGCTCAAATGATTACCTTGGCATGGGGCAAAGTGATGACGCAATCAATGCGGCAATAACCGCACTGCAGCAACATGGCGTTGGTTCGGGCGGCACTCGCAACATTTCTGGCAACAATAATTTAGTGGTAAAATTAGAAGAAAAAATGGCGCAGCTTCATGACAAAGAAAGTGCTCTGTGCTTTGTCTCGGGCTTCGTGGCAAACGATGCAACAATTCAAGCTTTGGCAAAAATTATTCCCAACTTGGTGGTTTTTTCTGATGCAAAAAATCATGCTTCAATAATTGCAGGCATTAGAAACAGCAAGCTAGAGAAGTTTATTTTTCGCCATAATGACATGACGCATTTAGAAGAATTGCTGCAAAAAATTTCTTACGAAAAACCAAAAATTATCATCTTCGAGTCAGTCTATTCAATGGACGGCGACTTTGGTAAAATTGACGAAATTGCCGCGCTTTCTAAAAAATATAACGCTTTAACTTTTATTGATGAAGTTCATGCTGTAGGCCTTTATGGCAAGACTGGCGCGGGTTTGTGTGAAGAATTAAACATGAATAACAACATTGACATTATACAAGGAACCTTTGCCAAAGCTTACGGCTGCATAGGTGGCTACATTTCTGCTTCACAAAAAATTGTTGATGCGGTGCGCTTAAATTCTGCTGGATTCATTTTTACAACATCGCTTCCGCCCTCTATTTGCGCGGCTATAATGGCAAATGTTGAGCAACTAAAAAATAGCTCTGACGAAAGAAAAATTCAGCGTGAAAAAGTTGCATTACTAAAAAATGAATTACAAAAAGCGGAAATTAAAATTGTTGAGAACCGCTCGCACATTGTCTCTATTGTAATTGGCAATGCTAAAAAGGCAGAAGAAATTTCGGCAAAATTATTGAATGAATTTGATATTTATGCGCAACACATAAATTATCCAACGGTTGCTAAGGGTGATGAGCGCTTACGCATTACGGTTACGCCGCTGCATAGTGATGAGATGATTTTTGGCTTGGTTAATGCTTTGAAGAAAATTCTTTAGATTTCTACTTTCGCAGGAATGGCAAGGGTCAGAAAAGCAAGAATTAAAATAAATTCTAAAAACTTATTTACCCTTACTTAAATCTCTTTCACCAAATCAATAAAATCACGCAAAATTACACTAGCCGCAATATCGTCAAAATGTTTTTGTTTTTTGCGCGAATCTAAACTAAGAGAAATCTCCTTCGCTTCAAAGCTGGTCAGCCTTTCATCGGCAAAGAAAATTGGCACTGCGCCACCAAGAAATTTATCAAGTTCGTCAGCAAATTTAGTGGTGAAGCGCGACATTTCATTCAATGTGCCGTCCATATTAATTGGAAAACCCATGACAATTGCGACAATTTTTTCTTCAAGAATAATTTTTTGAATTTTGGCAAAATCTTTGTCATTGCTTTGTCTGGCAATAATTTCTTTTGGCGTAGTTAAAAAACGCAATTCATCGCAAGAAGCAATGCCAACGCGCTTGGTGCCCACATCAATGCCCAGCATTTTGCCTTGACTTGGTGCAGTTTGATGAAATAATGTGTGATCTTTTATAATCATTTTTTGCAGAAAAAATTAATTTTTTTACAACTAAACCATGTCACAAATTACAACGCAAGATATCAAAAAAATTGCCAAATTAGCAAGAATTGAAGTAAGCGAAGAATCTTGCGCCATTCTTAAAACTCAAGTTGAAGCTACAATTTCATGGACTGAGCAACTTAGCCAAGTTAATACTGACGGCGTAGAATTGCTGACTAATGTACATCACAGCTTGCTGACCATGACCCCCGATGTAATCGCTGATGGCAACATTGCCGACGACATTTTGCGCAACGCCACCAACGCCAAATATAATTATTTTTCGGTTCCTAAAGTAATAGAATAAATCAAGTGAGCCAAACACAATTAATTTTTGACTTTCTCGCAACGCCTACAGCCAATAATAAATTCTGTGCCGATAACTTTCTTCTTGCTGAAGAAAACAAAGCTGCGCGCACTTTTCTTGAAAAATTTTTCCAACAAACTTCACCGCTTCCATCGGCTATTTTAAAGGGCGAACGCGCCTCGGGCAAAAGTCATTTGCTACATATTTTTGCCAAGAAATTTTCGGCAACTTTTTTACAACAAGAAAATTTTGACAATGCAAATTTTTTTCACGAAAAAGAGTTTTATATTCTAGAAAATATCAATGAAATAACCAACGAAGAAACCCTGCTCCACATAATAAATTCGGCAGCAGAAGCCAAGGCGTTCTTAATTTTAAGCGCAACTGACATTACTTGCTTTTCGTTAAAAGATTTAGTCTCGCGCTTGAAAAATATTTTTACAGTAGAGATAAAAAAACCCTCAACAGAATTTATAAAATTACTGCTTGCACAAGGCCTTGCGCAGCGACAATTAAAAATTAGCGACGAAGTAATTGAGTTTTTGTCAATAAGGCTGCGGCCAAGCTATTCAACGCTGCAAGATAGTTTGAAGATGATTGAATTTTCTTGCCATGAAAATAAAAAAAGCTTTACTTTGACTGAGGCGAGAAAATTAATCGCTGCTACGCTTTAGGCGGTTCGGCTGGCTTGCTAGAGCTGCTATCAGAAGATTCAGTTTTGCTAGAGCCAGCTGCAGAATCTTCGGTTTTAGTAGCGCCACCACCACCAGCTTCAACCCTAGCTGCACCAGAAGCCTCTTTTGGCGCAGATGCAACAGATTTTCCACGATTAGCAACTCCCGAAACAAAGCCTTTCACTGCAGCACCACCTCTAGCTGCAACACCAGCGCCTTTTCTCGCAAGACCCATACCACGCTTCTGAACTCCTCGCGCCACACCAAAGGCCTTGGAAGCCATGGCCATGGCCGATGGCGATTTTGAATCTAATTGTGATCCTCCAACCAACTCTGATGCCAGCGTAGAAATTTTATCAATAAATTGCGCAAAAATAAACATGATGAAAGCTGCTTTTATAATAGTGTTCAGCTTGTCTTGATTCATGTTAGCAAGCAGCGGCAGGCCAATGCCAATAATTTCAAGGCCAGTATAAGTTTTAATATCGGCAACGCCAAAAATGCAGTAAATGCTGGTATTGTTGGCATCGGGCGCATTGCAAGAAATTGTTTTTGGCACGCTGCGACCGTCACCCCTAAAGGTTGCAGAGCCCATCATCAGTTGATCGAACAGCCCGACATAAATTCCCAGATAGGCGAATAATATTACAGGCTGTAGCGCCATGCCAAGAATTTGCTTCCACCAGCCATCAAAAATTCCCTTGGTGCGCTCAAACATTGCCAGCGTAATAGTAATGGGCGAAACATAGATGAGAATAATAATGGCCACCGTCGCCATTAAGAAAATATGCATTGCACGCATTACAACCGAAAGCATGAAGAAAGCAAACATGAAGGTGCCAATTAAGAATATAATTCCCAATCCGCCAGTTAAAAACCCTGCCAAAATCATCTTGACTAAATTTGGAACGGAGAGATCGGGGCCAAAGCCCAAAGCTCTTGCCAGTTTGCAATCAAGCGTGTCCCAAATTTTAATATATTCTCTTCCCGGTGGGTAAGATGGATTATTGTATTTTGTTTCAAGGTCAGTGTCAGCATAGTTATATTTAGGAAACTGACAGCCATCAAGATGTGCTGGGTCTGTGCTATAATCAAGCCGCATCATAATGTCAGAGAGGTCATTTGAGCTGCTTAAAATGCCATCAACAAAGCCGTGCTGCCAGCCGTCACCTGCTGCAAAAAACATTACGAGAGCAATTTTTAAAACATAAGTAAGAATTTTCTTTTTACCAACAGGCTCTCCACCCAATAACACCATAGCCCCAAACAAAGTAATAGAAATTGTCAGGGCAATTTTAATAATGGTTTGCAAATTATCTTGTAATCTGCCAAAAAACGATGGTGTAGTAAGAGGGTTATCTTTTTGATAGCTGTAATGTCCACTGGCGCAAATGTTATTGTTAGGGAATTCATCAGGATTTTGGCATTTTGTATCTCCCGCTTTATTCAATAACATATTCTGCAAACTTTCTTTAAAACATTGCACTAATGGCGAAGAGAATCCGCGATTATTGATTGGCGCTAAATCGGCACTATAAGCATAAACATTTTGACTATCACCAACAAGATTTTTACAAGCCGTTGAAATATAAGCGCCTTCTAAACTACTAATGCGAACATAAGGCGGTACCGGAACTTTGGCACAATGCTTGTTTAACTGGCAGAAATTTTCAAGATCGGTTGAGGGAGATTGATCGGGGTTAATCTTATGTCTTGCAACTTCTGTACCGCCACCAAGCAAGTGATTATAAGGGCAAACCGAATAAGTTTTAGCGCAAAGTAAATTTGGGTTAACATGTGAATAATAGGTTTGGAATTGCACCGAATTAACCGTGCATTTGCTGGCCCCTTTGCAAAATTCATGCTGATAAGAATTGCCCTCACTAGCCTCACCCAAGCCAGCGACATATCTGTTTTCAATGCACATTGTTCCTTGGCTTCTGGCTTTACAACAATCATAGGCTGCCTGCACGGTTGGATCAGTGGCTGCGGCCAAAATAAAGCGCTGACAGGCATAATTGGCGGCAACCCCCGGCCCTTTCATATAGTATCTCTGCCTAATGGAATCATAGCCTAGCGAGCTTTTCTTTTTTGCGCCATTCCACGAAGCTGGATTGAAGCAAGCGTCAGAACTAGTATCTTCAAATTCTACGCCGTCATATAAATATTCGCGGTAATATTTATTTTGAATCGTAACAGAAAAAGGATCGCAAGAAACATAGCCAGAACCAGCCTTGATAGCACAACCAGAGTCTGCGACATAACCACAAGAATTGGAATTGTTGATAAAAATCTCTTCAACGCATCTTTGGTGTGAACCGCTATATTTACCATAACGCCATCTTGCCGAAAAATATTCAGGCTGATAAACAAACACCTCTTCTCCGTTGTCATCAACCTTGCCCCAAACATTCCAATCGTGGCCACAAATTCTGCCGCTGTCATAAGAACCTTTGGCGGTGGTATAAATGCCATTTAGCACTGCAATTGCAGCTCCAACCGCAGTGCCGTAAGCAGCAACGCCAGCACAACATTTAATGGCGTCGCCTTGGGCAGCAGTATAGGCGGCAGAAGTTCCGGGCAACCCTGCTGAATAAAATAGTGTATCGGCAACAAATGCAGGACAAAGATATCCACTACGATAAACCAATTTATAAGCAACATTGGGCGTAACCGACGGAATATCTGGCAAAGGGTCACCAGCTTCGTCGGCAGCCATGCGCGAAGTTCCCTGCACATTGCCGGGAGTGGCTTTGCACATTAATCTTTTTACAATTTGTCCAGCCAACATCATTGATAAGCCAGCGCCCGCCATAAAACCAATACAGGTGGGATTATCAAGCTGCCATTCAACATCTTTGTTGTCGGTCAATGGATCAAAATCAAAGCTTCCCGTTTCGCACATGCTGCGACTGGGGTTCCAATTAACTCCGCTACGCACATCGGTATAAATTGCATAGCTCGATTCAACGCTCAAAAAACATGACGCAACAAAAAACGCCATCAAGAAAAGCGCCAGTTGTTGTTTGAAAAAATTACGCCACATTAAACAATTCGATTAACTTATTTATTTCACTATTTTTGGTTTTTAGTGCCGCTCGATTAACCACTAAATAAGAGCTAACTTCAAGAATTTTATCAAACTCAACCATTTTATTTTCAACTAAAGTTTTACCACTACTGACTAAATCTAGAATAAAATCGCATAAGCCAAGCTGCGGCGCAATTTCGATTGAACCGTTGAGTTTAATGGCTTCAACCTGCACGCCTTTTTCTAAAAAATATTTTTTAGCAATTTCAGTATATTTTGTTGCAACGCGAATATGACTTAAATTTGCCAAGTTAAGTTGTGAAGATTTTTTTGCCGCAATTGATAGCCTGCATTTACCAATTTCAAGGTCACGCACAGCAAAAATTTCGGGTGAAGAAAATTCTTCTAGAACATCTTTGCCGCAAATTCCAAGGTCGGCGGCACCAAATTTAACAAAGGTTGCCACATCAAAGCTGCGCACTTTAACAATTTCAACATTGAGAAAATTAGTTGTAAAAACCAACTTGCGTGAATTGTCATCGAAGAAATCTTTTTCTGGCGTTAGGTTGATTTTAGCCAGTAATGGCGCTAGTTCATCAAGAATTCTGCCTTTTGGAACTGCGATTAAAATTTTTTGCATTGTTAAAAATTTTTGATATAGCGCACTAGAACGCCAACGCTATTTTGCGTATTGATGCTAGTTTTATAATTGGTGCGCAAATTTCTGTAACCAGTTTGAATAACTAAACTATCAAAGAAAGTGTTTTTATTGAAACGATAACCCGCAGAAATTTCTGCCATATTTTGATCGAAACCATTTTGATCAATTTGCGTGTGCTGGCGGGCGTTGTAAGCTGTGGTAATATTCCAGTTTTGCTCAATATTTGCCACTAAACTTGAGTTAAAATAATTGTCGCCAATATCAGAATTTCCGCCAACATTTTTCATATTCACCAATTCTACCAAACCATTCAAATTAAAATTTTCGGCAATTGGTTTTTGATAATTGATTGCCGCAGAGTATCCTTTTTGATCAGCAACTTTGCTTGGCGACACAGCGCTGGCAAGGCTATTGGTCGCTAAGTTAATGTAAGCAAAGCGATAAAATAATTTTTCTTCTGGCGCAAAATCGAAAGAAACATCAAGTGAAGCAACGAAAGATTTTAGAGAGCGAGTATCACCCGGAAGTGCGTCTTGCTTGCTTGCAGAAGCCCTGCCATTTACAATAGAATTGTCAAAATTTTTGCGATCATTAGTAAATGCGCTAAACCCTAATTCATATTTTCCAATGGTCTTTTCATTGCCCGCCTTTAGAACTGAGCCAATTCCCAGCTTTTCAGTTTGCGCGTAATTATTGGCAATGTAGTCAGTCCAAAGCCCGCGTGTATTGTTATAATCAAACTGCTCTTGACCATTAGCGGTGTAGTCGTACCAATTGTTGCGGCCGTTGCGCCAAGCAATGCCAAAGTAAGGGCGAAATTTTCCGGCGTAAAGCAAAACATTGTCGCCGTTATAGCCAACACGCGCCTCGCGCAAATAAGCCCCTTCATTATTATAAAATTTATTGCGGCCGCTGGCTTGCTCTTTCAACTGCTCAGCTCTAGCATTCACTTCAAAAAACCATTTTTTATTATAGCGAAAATTTGAAATTAAGTTGACATTCGCTGCAGAATTAAGATATTCGTTACCAGAATTTGTCGCTTGATAATTATCAGTAAGCAAATTCTCCAAACGCAGTTGTGACGCGGTTTGCAAGCCTGCAAAGGCCTGATTCGTAAAAAATATCGCAACAAAAAATGATAGAATTTTTTTCATGAAATTAATGAAATTTTTGCGCAAAAATAATCGCTTAAACTAAAGTATAATTTATGCTAATTCCACTATTAATCGCAATATCTTTTTCCGCCGGATTTTTCATCGAGAGCATCATTGGTTTTGGCGGAGGATTAATCGCTTATTCATTTCTTGGCTTCTTCATGGACATTAAGCAAATGGTGCTTGCCGGCCTTTACATTGGCACTTGCGCCAGCACTTATATTGTCATCACCGATCACAAATCATTCAACAAGCAAGCCTTTATAAGCGCCCTGCCCACCTGCTTTCTTGGTACTATTGTCGGCGTATTTATTTTTAGAAAATTGTCGTCGCAGGCAATGCTGTTAACCTTCTGCATAATGGCAATTACACTTTCTGTTAAAGTAATTTTCTTCGATCACTTAAAATTTCCCCGAATTTTCAGAAGCTCTCTACTGGCTATTGGTGGGGTTTCGCACGGTTTATTTGGCATTGGCGGACCATTTGTGGTTAATGCTTTAAAAGATGAATTCAAAAATAAATCAGAGTTGCGCACTACAATGGCGGCATTCTTCGTCACGCTCAATATTTTTCGTTTCATTCAATTAATTATGCAAAATGAAATTCACTCAGAACTTTTTGCACAAATTTGGTGGGTGATTTTTCCAATTTTTATCGCCATTTATTTTGGTTTTAAAGCGCATTTAAA
>CANGNU010000020.1 GCA_947455365.1 Rickettsiales bacterium
ATCAAGCGTTTAGTGGTTGCAACCAACTCTAACGATATTCTCACTCGCTTCATTAACAACAATGATTACAGCAAAAGTGCCATGATTGAAACCATCTCACCAAGCATGAATATTCAGGTTTCAAGCAACTTTGAACGACTTCTTTTTGACACCCATAAAGAATTGCGCAATGAAAAAACTCTTGCCAAATTAATGCAAGATTTTGAACAAAATGGCGCGCTGAAAGTACGCGAAGAGGTGCTAGAAAAAATTACTAAAACTTTTTCTGCTTATACAATTGATGATGCAGAAACTAAAAATACAATTCTGCAAACCTATCGCGACACCGCAGAAATACTAGATCCGCACAGCGCAATTGCGGTTGCGGCCAGCAAAAAATTTATGCAAAGCAATTTATATGAAGGTGAGTTTGTGGTAAATTTAGCCACTGCCCACCCAGCAAAATTTCCTGACGCCGTAGTCAGTGCTGGCGCGCCTCAACCAGCTTTACCAAACTTCTTGCAAAATTTATTTTCACAAAAAGAACGCTATGAAATTTTGGAAAAAGATTTAAGTGTGGTGAAAAAATTTATTACAAAAAATTTACAGAAATAATGGCTCCAACACTGGGTTTTACTGCATTACTACTTTTAATTTCGCTGAGTTTTTTCTTGCCAATTTTTAACTTTTTTGCTTGGAAAAAAATCTTCAAGCAAGAAAATTCCAATTTAGAAAAAGCATCAGAAACCTTGTCAGATAAGGTTAGAACCAACCTCGGAAAGAAAGAACTTAGCGAAATTTCTCTTGCGCTTACTGCATTAATTTTTCTCTTAGCAATTTTTGCGCAAGGCTGCCTCATTTACTCCTACGCGGTTTCTGACTATTCGGTTGCCAATGTTTATCAAAATTCGCATCACTTAAAACCACTGCTTTATAAAATTACTGGCTCATGGGGAAACCACGAGGGATCAATGCTGTTGCTGCTTAGCGTGCTTTGCGGTTACAGCCTTGCCTTTGCCTTACTTGACAAAAGCGAAAATAAATCTACCGCTCTATCGGTGCAAAGCCTTATTGTTCTAGGGTTTGCCAGCTTTACTGCCTTTGCCTCCAATCCTTTTACGCGGCTTTTTCCTACACCCACAGATGGCCTTAGTCTCAATCCGCTTCTACAAGATATTGGCCTCGCGCTGCACCCACCAATGCTCTACACTGGCTATATTGGCTTCTCATTAGTTTTTTCACTAGCAATTGCCGCCCTACTCCACCAACGGATTGCAGATAATTTTGCTAAATCTCTGCAATTTTGGCTGACACTTTCTTGGGGGTTTTTAACTTTAGGAATTGGCCTTGGCTCTTGGTGGGCCTATCGCGAGCTTGGTTGGGGCGGCTATTGGTTTTGGGACCCCGTCGAAAATGTTTCACTCATGCCATGGCTGGCAGGCACCGCGCTGATTCACTCGGCAATGCTTTTACGCCAAAAAAATATTTTCCAAATTTGGACAATTTTGCTAGCCATCATAAATTTTATTCTTTGCTTAATTGGCATCTTCCTTACGCGCTCAGGGCTTCTCACCTCGGTACATTCTTTTGCCATCGACGCCAAACGCGGATTTTTTATCATTCTATTAATTAGCATAATTGGCGGAATTGGCCTGCTAATCTTTGCACTCAAAGCCCACAAGCTTATCAACAAGACTAACAATGATAAAGATAAAATTCCTTTATTTTCCAAGGTTGGCGCCATTCTTCTAAATAATTATCTTTTAACTATCGCATTATTTACCACCCTACTTGGCACTCTATATCCCATTTTTGCCCAAAATTTTTTCGACCAATCCATCGCTATTGGAGCAAATTACTACAATCAAATTTTCGCAATTTTGCTGGCACCCTTCTTATTATTTTTAATTGCCTCTTATTTTTTACACTTCAGTCAAAAAACAAAAATTACAAAAATTATTACCTTGCGCAACAGCTTGATTTTAGTAGCTTCGTCAAGTTTAACAATTTTAGCCACCTTACAGAATCAAGGACTGAATTTTTTAGAAATTGCCCTATTTTTTTTCACCCTAATTGCTGCTTTTTTGGCACTTCTTTCCAAAAAAACCGCCTCCAACATTGCCCACCTTGGCTTTACTTTGTTGATTGCAGGAATTATTCTAAGTTCTTGCCTTGGAACGACCAAGGAAATGAATATTAAACAATCAGAAATTGTACAAATTTCGCAGCGTCTTAATTATCAAGCGCGCTTTGAAAATGTAAGTTATAAAGCAGGAGAAAATTTTTTAGCCCGCGAAGCAAACTTCACTATTTTAGAAAATGGCGAAGAGCTTTATCAGTTAAAACCTCAATTGCGTTATTATCCAATTTCTGACCAAACCACTAATGAGGCCAGCATCCATCACGGCATCTTTGGTGATATTTATTTAGCCATTGGCAACAAAGATGAAAACGGTTTTTATGCACTACGAATATATTTTAAACCCTTTATTTACCTCATTTGGTTGGGGTGTGTGTTAATGTTTGCCGCAGCAATGTTAAAAGTTTTTCAACAACTTTTTTCTCGCCAAAGCAACGGCGCCAAAGCGTTGTAAATTTATATTTTTTAGAAATGAAATCTTTTTGTAAATCGTTAGCTCTACTATTTTCTCTCTTCATATTTTGCTCGGCATCAAGTGTAAATCAAAATGACAACTGGGTTGGTGAAAAATCCTCAGGATTACTGCGAAAATCAAAAACTGTTTCCGCCAAAAAATATATGATCTCCAGCGCCGATGAATTGGCCAGCAAAGCTGGAAAATGGGCGATGGAAAAAGGTGGCAGCGCCGTTGATGCCGCAATTGCTGCACAATTAGTGCTAAATGTTGTTGAACCACATTCTTCAGGAATTGGTGGCGGCGCTTTCTTGCTTTATTATGATGCAAAAACCAACTCGACAGTTTATTTCAATGGCCGTGAAACCGCGCCTTACACCGCTTTCTCCACCATGTTTCTTGACAAAACTGGCCGCGCTCGTGAATTTGTCGATGTAGTGCGCGGCGGCATGTCTGTAGGCACGCCAGGTTTGCTAAAATTAATGAAAGAAGCGCATCAACAATATGGCAAACTGCCTTGGGCCGATTTATTCATGCCCGCAATTGAAACTGCAAAAAATGGCTTTGCTGTAAATGAAAGAATGCACACACTTTCAACACAAATTTCTTACTTAAAAGATTTTGACGAAGCTGCCGAAATTTATTTAAAAGATGGCGAACCGCGTGAAGTTGGCGAAATTATCACCAATCCAAAATTAGCCGCAACCCTAGAAACCATTGCTAAAGAAGGCATTGATCCATTCTATAAAGGCAGAATTGCGCGCGATATTGTCATGGCGGTGCGCGGCTCAAAAATTAATCCGGGATACCTTTCAATGGGCGATTTGCGCAATTATAAAATTAAAATGGGCGACCTAATTTGCAGCACTTATCGCGTCAAATATAAAGTATGTTCAATGCCGTTGCCAAGCTCGGGCGGCGTTACTCTATTGCAGGCTCTTGGCATTTTAGAAAATTTCGATTTAGCCTCGTTAAATCCCAACTCAAAAGAGGCGATACATTTAATTCTTGAAGCAACGCGCCTTGCCTACGCTGATCGCAACGAATATTTGGCCGATGTTTCTAGCGCGCCAATTTCACAAATGCTCGACAAACTTTACTTGCGCGAACGCAGCAAATTAATCAATCAAGATAAAGCAATAGCTAAAGTTTTGGCGGGAAGCTTCACCAATTCTGATGCGGCGGCCAATCGCTTTGCGAAAAATAAATCGGCAGAAATGCCTTCAACTACTCACATTTCAGTAATTGATGAAAAGGGCAATGCGGTTTCAATGACCAGCTCGATTGAATATTTCTTTGGCTCGGCCTTGTCGGTTGATGGCTTTATGTTGAATAACCAACTGACTGACTTTGCCCTTACTCCTTACACTAACGGCAAGTTTGTTGCTAATCGCTTGCGCCCCGGCAAACAACCTCGCAGCTCAATGACACCAACTCTTATCTTTGACCAGAATGACAAATTGCTGATGGTTCTAGGTTCGCCAGGCGGGCCGCGCATCATTCAATTTACTCTAAAAACTATTATCAATTATTTGGATTGGAAAATGGATATTCAAAAGGCAATTTCGGCGCCAAATTTTATTGCGCTGAATAATACAATTGAGTTAGAAAATAATACCGCAATTACCAAGCTGAAGCCACAACTTGAAGCGATGGGACATCGCAAGGTAAAGCTATTGGATATTGTTAGTGGCGTGCATGCAATTGCTGTTGAAGGTGGAGAGTTGAAAGGTGGTGCCGATCCTCGTCGTGGCGGGGTTGCGCTGGGGTTATAAATTTTTTCTTAGCAGATAAAATTTATTTTCTCTGTCGTAATAAACAGTTTCGCCTTCATGCGCAAACCCTAGGCGCTCTAGAAGATTTATGCAGGCAATATTATCTTTACTCACCCTTGCAGGCAAAGTTTTTTGTGGAAAATTCTTGAAGAAAAAATCTAAAAATGCCGCAGAAAATTCTTTCGCATAACCTTTTCCTGCATGATTTTCATCGATCATAATTAAAAACTCAATCGCATCTTCTAAGGCTAAAGTACCATCTTTCAAGGGCTCTTGATTATGAATTCCGCCAAAACCAATAAATTCTTTGCTATCACCGTGAAAAATTAAATAGGCGCCAACATTGTTATTTTCTTGATAACAGGCCTGAGTTAGAGCTATGTCCTTAGCGGCGTCAAGGCCTTTGAGATGTTGCGAGGTTTGGCCTTTTTGGTAAAGCTCCTCTAAGAGATTTTGATTTTTTGGCGTAAGAAAATGGGCTTCAAGCCTTGTGGTTGTAAAGACAACCCCTTTGGCAACTCCCTTATTAGAAAAATTATTCATAATTTTCTGTGAACAATTCTAATACACCCGTTTTTTTGGTGGAAAGGCCTGAACATCATTGCTCATGGGCTTCAAGACTACATCGCGATAGTCAATTTTAACCTCGCCTTTGTCATTGCACCACAAGATTGAATGCTTCATCCAATGTTCGTCATCGCGGTCTTTGTAGTCATCGCGAGCATGGGCGCCACGGCTTTCTTTGCGGTTTAGCGCACCTTTAATGGTTACCAAAGCTTGCGCGCGCAGGTTGTCCAGCTCTAGACTTTCAACTAAGTCGCTATTCCAAACAAGGCCGCGGTCGCTAACCTGTAAGTCTTGGAAGCTATTGAAAACTTCCAACATTTTGTCGCAACCTTTTTGCAGAATTTCTTCGGTACGAAAAACTGCCGCGTGATTTTGCATGGTCTTTTGCATTTCCATACGAATTTTTGCCGCAGAAGATTTTCCGCTAGCATTGCGAATTTTGTCCAGCCTTACAATTCCTTCTTCGCCAGCATTTTCAGCAGCAAATTCGGTGTGCGGAGAATTTGGCTTCACTACTTCAGCGGCGCGAATAGCAGCGGCGCGGCCAAACACCACTAAATCTAACAATGAATTTGAGCCCAAGCGATTAGCGCCGTGAACCGACACGCAAGCCGCCTCACCAATAGCCATCAGGCCGTGCACCACTTCTGCCTTGCCATTTTTCAGTGTAATAACTTCGCCTTTTACATTAGTTGGAATGCCACCCATATTGTAGTGAACCGTTGGCAGCACTGGAATTGGCTCTTTGGTAACATCGACGCCAGCAAAAACTTTGGCAGTTTCAGAAATTCCCGGAAGTCGTTCGTGTAAAATTTTTGGATCAAGGTGATTTAAGTGCAGATAAATATGGTCTTTATTCGGCCCAACACCGCGCCCAGCAAGAATCTCCATGGTCATTGAGCGGGATACTACATCTCGGCTGGCAAGGTCTTTAGCGCTTGGGGCATAGCGTTCCATGAAGCGCTCGCCTTCAGAATTGACCAAGTAGCCACCCTCGCCGCGCGCGCCCTCAGTGATTAAACAGCCCGAACCATAAACTCCAGTTGGGTGAAATTGCACAAATTCCATATCTTGCAAAGGAAGGCCTGCACGCAGTACCATCGCGTTGCCATCGCCTGTGCAAGTATGCGCTGAAGTGGCAGAAAAATAGGCGCGACCATAGCCACCAGTGGCTAGAACGACAATATGTGCTTTAAAGCGATGAAGAGTTCCATCAACCAAAGAAAGTGCCGTAACCCCACGACAGACGCCGTTCTCCATGATTAAATCGAGTGCGAAATATTCAATAAAAAATTTCGCATCATGCTTGAGCGATTGCTGATAAAGCGTGTGCAAAATTGCATGGCCCGTGCGGTCAGCAGCGGCGCAGGTTCGTTGTGCTGGCCCACCTTCGCCATATTCTTTGGTCATGCCGCCAAATGGGCGTTGGTAAATTTTGCCTTCTTTAGTGCGCGAGAATGGCACGCCGTAGTGCTCAAGCTCGATGATTGCGTCTGGCGCTTCGCGGCACATATATTCAATAGCGTCTTGGTCGCCCAGCCAGTCAGAGCCCTTCACGGTGTCAAACATGTGCCAGCGCCAGTCATCTTCACCCATATTGCCAAGTGCCGCAGAAATTCCCCCTTGCGCCGCAACAGTGTGCGAGCGGGTTGGGAACACTTTGGTAATGCAAGCAGTTTTTAATCCTTTTGCCGCCATGCCAAAAGTTGCGCGCAGGCCAGCCCCGCCGGCGCCTACAACCACAACATCAAATTCATGGTCGATAATATTGTGATTTGCTAGTTTTTTTTCTGTCATTTCAAATAGACTGTTTAAGTTTGGCAAAATAATCTATTGTTGATAAATTATTTTGAAGTTTTGTTTTTCTTTATAAAAATTAATTTCCCAACAGCCATACTGCGAGAGAATTTTTTCTTTTATTTCAATTTTTTCCTCGGCGATAAAAAATTATCCCCATTCACAACACTTACTCCCGTCTTCTTCTCCAGCTCAAGTCTTGCATTTTTTGCTACTTCACCACCTTTTTTAGCGGGAAGTTTATTTTCTTCCAACCCTTGAGTTTGTAGCGCTTCTGCAATTTGCCTAGTTGAAAGTTCAGCCAATGCAGTAAAAATAATTTCTGCTTCGCTCATGTGATCACGCAAATTTTGCGTGGTCAAACCCTTTATTTTCTTGTGATCTGCCACTTTAACACCAGTCCATTCTTGATGGATAATGTTAGTTAAAATTGCAAATTCTTCACCTTCACTTACACCGCTTTCGCGCCAGTAATCTGTAAGCTTATTACGGGTTTCTTGGCCCGTCATTCTTTGCTGAATCCATTTTTCACTGCGACCCAATCTTTGCCAATTTTCTCTGGCGCGATTAAGAGATTGCTCAGGATTGGCAATTTCAGACATTCGCTCATAACCAACTTTGGCCAACCAAAGTTTGATCGGCTCAGCTTTGCGGCTAGGCACTGACTGAACAAGGCGCAAGATGGTTTCAACATCAGCTACATCGGTCTTATAAAATTTTCCATCATTCGAAATCATTTTCAGTTGGTCACAATTTGTGACCAACTGACTTCCTTCTTTTGCTAGACGAGATTTTAAAGTCGTCCAATAACTTTTGGCTTTTTTATAATCGCGCTGCTCCGTAAGTACCGCAACAATATCAATCACCGAAAAAAACCATTTCTGCTTTTCTTCATCAAAATGTCGACGAATTTTAAATTGGTCAAAATCAACCAATAATTGTGGTGTGTTTTTCATATTTTGTAGTGTTTTATTAATAAATCTTAAAGCAAAATTTCACCTACCCCACCAAGTGCAACCTTACAACCGCAAGAATTGCCGCCACTGCCGTAGTAATCGATAAAAAATGCACCGCCATCACCAAAACGCGCCTTAGCAATTTTTTATTAACATAATCTTCAATAATAACCTGCATGCCCAAACTGCCATGATAAAGTGCCACCGACACAAGCAGAATGCCCATCACCGCGTTAAATGGATAAGCAAAAAACACTGGCATATAGCCTTCAGGGTCTTGCGCAATTTTGACAAAAGAAAAAACCAACCAAATAATTAACGGCAAAAGTGCCACCGCAGAAATTCTTTGCCAAAGCCAGTGATGCGCGCCAGTCTTGGTTGAAGGAGCGATTGTATTTTTTTTCATAAATTACATAAATTTAAAATAAGCAGCAAAACCAAAGGTTAGCGCAGTAAGAATGATGGCAGAAATAATAACCAGATAACCGTTACGCTGCGCCGTTCTAAGCGCAAAACCCTTGCCAATATCCCAAAATAAATGACGAATTCCATTGCAGAAATGGTAATATAAAGCAAAAATTATGGCAATTACCACGCCATAAATTGCATAATCTAACATGGCTTGAAATGGGCAATCGCAACGCTCGGTAGTGCTGTTATCAATATTTACTTGATAAGTGTATAAAACAACATACCAAGAAATTGCCACGATAGAAAAATAAAGCAAAACACCAGTTAAGCGGTGAAAAATTGAAGTGAAGGAAGAGATGTTCCACGCATATATGTCTAAGTGTGGCGAGGTTGGTCGTGAATCTTTTTTATGAGTCATTTTAGTTTGAAATAATTTTTGTGAATTTCTCACGCGAAGTTGCGCCAACTTTAAAGAAAGTTTCGTTCTTTACAAGATTTTTTGCCAAGAATTTTCTTGTTTAAGTGAAATTAAAGTGTAAAAATGCCAATAATTTATTGCAAATAGTAGCTTGCGCACGATCAAAATAAAATTCTCATAATTAAATCGTTAAAATTGAAATGAAAAAAGCTTTCATCACTGGAATTACTGGCCAAGACGGCTCTTACTTGACCGAACTTTTACTTAGCAAAGGCTATGAGGTTCACGGCATTATTCGCCGCTCAAGCAGCTTCAATACTGGACGCATTGACCATCTTTATAATAACGCTGAAATTTACAACAAAAAATTATTCTTGCATTATGGCGATTTGGCCGACGCCTCTTGCCTTGCGCGCCTGCTTGAAAAAATTGTACCCGATGAAATCTACAACCTAGCGGCGCAAAGCCATGTGAAGGTAAGTTTTGATGTGCCAGAATACACCACCGACATTGACGCCACAGGCACTTGTCGCATTCTCGACGCCATTCGCGATACTCGCATTAAAACCAAATTTTACCAAGCTTCATCAAGCGAAATGTATGGCAAAGTGCAAGAAATTCCGCAGAAGGAATCTACGCCCTTCTACCCGCGCAGCCCTTACGCTTGCGCCAAACTTTACTCACATTGGCTTACAGTAAACTATCGCGAAAGCTATGGAATGTTTGCTTGCAGCGGCATTTTATTCAACCACGAATCGCCTCGTCGCGGCGAAACTTTCGTCACCCGCAAAATTACTCGCGGCCTTGCCGACATTGTGGCGGGCAAAGCAGAAAAACTTTACTTGGGCAACCTTGATGCCAAACGCGATTGGGGTTTTGCTGGTGATTATGTCGAGGCAATGTGGCTAATGCTACAGCAGCAAGAGCCCGACGACTATGTCGTTGCAACTGGCGAAACTTATTCAGTTAAAGAATTTCTTGACGAAGCCTTTGGTTACGCGGGCCTTGACTGGAAAAAATATGTTGAAATTTCTGAAAAATATTTTCGTCCAGCTGAAGTAGATTTGCTGATTGGCGATTCTTCTAAAGCCAGACAAAAACTGGGCTGGAAGCCTCGCATTAGCTTTAAAGAATTGGTAAAAATGATGGTTGATGCCGATTTAAAATTGCACAATATTGTGTTAAAAAAATAATTTTGCAAAACGCCAAAGCTAAATCAAAATGATGAATTTTTTTAAGCAGAAAAAACCCGCACAAATTGCCTCCGAAGTGCCCTTATCCGAAACACCATTAATTGACGATGCTAAAATTCAAAATATTGCTGCAAATTTTTACAGCAAAGATTTTATGCAGGCGACAAAACCAGTGCCAGAAAGCGAAAGCAGCTTTCTAGAAATTAAAATAATTAGCAGCGACGAAACTTCACAAGAGATTGAAATTAGCTATGGAAAAAGCGGCAAGAAAAAGAAAATTCGTCGCAAAATTTTCAAGAATTTTTTACCTGCAAATTTAGCCAATAATTTGCCTGAACAACCATCAAAAAGCCTTGGCGCAACTCACCTTAACTTGCTTAATCAACAGCAATCAACCGATAATTTAGTTTTTAAAGAAAAATTA
>CANGNU010000021.1 GCA_947455365.1 Rickettsiales bacterium
ATATTCGTCTAAATCAAGCAGACTGAAATCGACCAAATAGTAATCTTGTGGCAAGGCAAGCCCCTGCTTATTTAAGATGCTATTAAAATTTTTCGTAAGTTCATCATAAGCAAAAACTTTTTCACCATTTTTGGTGACGAAAGGATTATTGCCGCGAAAAATATAATTATTTTCAACAGAATCAATTAAAGCAATTCTAGTGCTATCAAGATTTTTTGGAATTTTTTGTATGAAAAAAAACACTGCAATCAAAATTAGCGACAGCGCCAAGCCAATCCAGAGTAAGCTTGCAGCAATGCGCTTAATTTTTATCATTTTGTTTTTATAAAACTTTTATCTTTATCGCGAATGCTGGTTTCTATTGAGAATAAATCAAGCACAGTGTCATAAACATCTTGCTGACCATATTCTTCGCGCTTCACAATCGACATTGGAATTGAAGATTTTACAATGAGCGGAATGTGCGCCTGCTCTGTTGGCAAGGCAATTCCCGGTGGCATGCCGTGAAATATGCGACCATCTTCCATCAAAGATTCGCCATGGTCTGAAAGATAAATAAAAACATAAGGCAGCTTTGATTTATCAAGCTTGTCGGTAATTTTTCCTAGCACATGATCAACATAAAGAATGGTGTTGTCGTATGAGTTGTAGAGCTGCTCGAGGCTGCATTTATTAACAACATCTGCGTCAAAACACATTGGCTTGAAACGCTGAAATTCAGGTGGATAGCGATCATGGTAATTGGGGCCATGACTGCCGCCACCAAGATGCAATACAATTAAGCGATAGCCTGAAGTATAAGATTTTAAATTTTCCGCAAGCAATGGCAGAACATCTTCATCATAGCACGCGCCGCCATGGCCGCACTTACTAACTTTGGTTTCACCTACAGCGTCGCAAATTCCGTAGAGGGTGTAATTAACATAGCATGAAGTATCAATTCCTAATTTAGAAGTTGCGTAAGGCAGTGGAACATTTTTTTTCACCAGAATCTCTGGCAAAGCGTAAAGCGTTGAGCCAATTCGCGCCACGCCATTTAGCAAATGCAGATTTTTTTCTTTTGACAAAACTGGATTGGTGTTTTGTCTTTTGTAACCGTACAAACTAAAATTTTGTTGCCGCGAAGTTTCACCAACTGCCAGCACTACTACTAAATTTTTCTGCTCGGTCACGCGCCCAGTAAATTCAACCTTCTTCACATGATTTGTATTATATGATTTCAAAGAATGTTGAATGATTGCGCCAAAACTTTGAATGTAATTTATGGGAATGAGTGTGTGGATAATATATTTTTTTGATAAATTTGCTGCGCGATGAATGCTAGAAAATTTTACATATAACGCCGCAACGCCCACAACCAGCACCAGCACAATTATTTTGAGCGACGACAATAAATATTTTGCCGATTTTGCGAAAGTAATTTGGGTATATGAAATTAACAGAATTGGCAGCAATATTAAAAATAAGAAATAGGGAATCATGTGCGAAGATAGCAATCCCTTCACTTCTACGGGGTCAGTGTTGACGGTATTCATAATCATGCCACTATCAATTACGACATTATATTTGCTAGAAAAATAAACCGCCGTCGCACTTAAAATAACAAAGAAAATTGCCAGCGGCTTAGTTGTGTAGCGGTGTGCCAGTAATGTGAATAATGCAATAAAGGCACATAATCCAACAATTAAAAATGCCGCCAAGCCAGCATAATCAAGGCCGCCATTCAGTTGAAACCACTTGGTAATTTTTTCAAGATTGATGGCGTTGTAAATTACATAAAGCAACGAGGAGTAAATTAAGCAAAAATATGCGTGCGATATTTTTAAATATTTTGTGTGAAATATTTTTAGATATTTATTTTTTTCCATATTATTTTTTAAAAAATTTACGCTTTTTTGAAAAATTTACGCGCTAAAAAAATACCCGAGATAGCTGCAAATAAAAGCGGCAATAGCCATGGTAAAATTGTTTTGTTATCAGTTGACGACATTAAAACATCTTCGCCAAACTCTTGCACCAATTGACTTAGAACTTGATCGTCAGTTTCACCTTGCGCAATTTTTTCGCGAATTGCTATGCGCATTTGATGTGAAAATTCTGTGCTTGAGCTTTCAATTGATTGACCAGCGCAAACCAAACATTTTACCTCAAGAAATAATTTCATGGCGCGTTGTTCTTGTGCGGGGTCTTGTAGGCGCTGCTCTGGCGCTAATGCTTGCGCATTGGTTGCGCAGAGGAAAAAAATAATTTGAAGAATGCAAAGTGCATTTGTGAATATTGTGCGGAAGATTCCCGCTTTCGCGAGAATGACATGAGTGAATGCGAGAATGACAACTTTCGCAAGAATGACATGAACGCTGGGAATATTTTTTCTATAAAAATTTTTCATCAATTTCACCTGCAAAAATTTTTTCATAACCACCAGTCATTATTACAGGCTCTTGGCCTCCCGCCCATTCAATTAATAAATCTCCACCTTTAAAGCGCACGGTAATTTTTTTAGAATTAACTAAATTATTTTTAATGGCAAGGGCCGCAACCGCACAGGCACCTGAACCGCAAGCTAGTGTTTCACCAGCACCACGCTCCCAAACTCGCACTTCAATTGTGTGTTTATTAGGTGCAATACAGGCAAATTCTACATTAGTTTTTTGCGGAAAAAATTTATGATTTTCAACCGCTGGCCCAATTTTTAAAAAATCTTCATCAGCAGGAATATGCTCAACAAAGCTTACAGCGTGAGGGTTTCCAACATTTACACAGGCAAAATTTAAGTCATCAAAATAAAAATTATTTTCAAAAACTGGAATGGCCATGGCGACAGAAATATCTTGGTTTTCTGCAGCATTAGGAAGGCCAAGCGCGCTGCGCAAATTTTCACCCTCGCCCGCGCGCCAACAAGGAAGCACTCCCGCAGCAGTTTCAATTTTTATTTGATGCAGATTTTTTTCATCCATAATTAATGAAGCAACCGAGCGAGTTGCATTGCCACAAGCGCCAGACTTAGAGCCATCTGGGTTGAAGATTTCCATTAAGCAATCGGCTTTTTCAGAATTCTTCACCAAAATTAATTGATCGCAGCCAATATTTTTACGATTACATAATTTTCTAATTTGTGCAGAAGTAAGCTGCAAGCTTGAGGCTCTAGCATCGAAGATAATGAAATCGTTGCCAACTCCACTCATTTTTAGAAATTTTAATTTTGCCATAACAAATTATTTCTTCGCGCGCTCTACATATTCGCCGCCTTCGGTCTTCACAACAATTTCATCTCCCGTTTCAACAAAAGGAGGAACCAGTGTGCGCACGCCATTTTCTAGGGTTGCTGGCTTGTAAGAAGCAGAAGCAGTTTGTCCTTTAACTACGGCATCGGCCATTACAACCTTTAGCACCACGGTTTCAGGCAAAGTGATAGCAATTGGCTTATCGTTACAATATTGCACAGTAAGCATCATTTCATCTTGCAAAAATGGCAATGCATCACCGACCAAACTTTTGTTGAAATTATGTTGCTCAAAACTTTCATTATCCATCGCCACCAAATCATCTTGATCCATATATTGATATTGAAAATTTTTATGCTCAACAAAAGCCACATCAACATCTTCTGACGAAGAAAAACGCGTGTTGGTTTTAGTGCCAGTTGAAATATTTTTCATTTCAATTTGAATGTAAGCGCCGCCCTTTCCTGGTTTAACATGGTCGCGCTTCAACACCGCCCAAAGTTGATTTTGATATTCTACCACATTGCCCACACGAAGCGAATTTGCATTTGTTTTCATTGTCTATTTTAAAAATTAAAATTTATTAGCTTATTTTAAGAAATATTTTTTTCTCAATATTTCACCCCAAATTCTTCACAATTTCTTCCACTACTTTTTTCGCATCACCAAAAATCATCAGTGTATTATCATTGTAAAATAATTCATTCTCCACACCTGCATATCCTGCGCTCATTCCGCGTTTAACGAAGAAAACAGTTTTGGCATTGCCAACATCTAAAATTGGCATGCCGTAAATTGGGCTGGCCTTGTCAGTCTTGGCCGCAGGGTTAGTTACATCATTTGCACCAATTACAAAAACAATGTCGGTAGTTTTAAATTCTGGATTAATTTCTTCTAATTCAAAAACTTTTTCATAATCAATGTTGGCCTCTGCAAGCAATACATTCATGTGTCCGGGCATTCTTCCTGCAACTGGATGAATGGCAAATTTTACCGAAACGCCAACCTTTTCAAGCAAGTGAGTCATTTCAGCAACTGCGTGTTGCGCCCCTGCAACCGCCATTCCGTAGCCCGGAACAATGATTACTGACGATGAAGATTTCATCATATAAGCCGCATCTTCTGCACTGCCTTGTTTAACCGGACGATCATCTTGAACCGCCGCAGCGCCCGCCACACCTTGTGCCGCACCTTCTGCAAAGCCGCTAAAAATTACATTAATAATAGAACGATTCATCGCCTTGCACATAATGTAACTTAGAATGGCGCCACTTGCGCCCACTAAAGCACCAGTGATAATCAACAAGCTGTTACCCAAAGTAAAGCCAATGCCACTGGCCGCCCAACCTGAATAAGAGTTGAGCATTGAAACCACAACTGGCATGTCGGCGCCGCCTACTGGCGCAATAAGCGCGAAGCCAATAAACAAAGAAACTAGAGTGAGTAAAATGAATAAAAATTTTGAGCCAAAAAAGATAAAGCCAAGAAGCAGCACGCCGATTGCGCCGCCAACATATTTTGCCGATTTTTTTGGGTTTTTGAATAGCGAAACTTTTGATTTCATGCTGCCATTCAGCTTCATGAAAGCAACAATTGAGCCAGTGAAAGTAATGGCGCCAATAACTACGCCAAGGCCCATTTCAACAAGGCTGCCAGTTTTAATTGCACCATCTTCACGAATGCCAAAAGCATCAGGAAGCCACAAAGCCGCGGCAGCAATGAAAACTGCGGCCAAGCCAACTAATGAGTGAAAGCCCGCAACCAGCTGTGGCATTGCCGTCATCTTAACTTTGCTGGCAATTAAATAGCCAATTCCACTGCCAATTGCAATGGCAAAAAGTATGAGAAAAATGTGATGAACTTGCGGCAAAATTAGCGTAGTAATAATTGCCAAACCCATGCCCGCCATGCCACAATAATTGCCAATGCGCGAGGTTTTTGGCGAGGATAAAAAATAGAGCGATAAAATGAATAAAACCGCCGAAACAATGTATGATAAACTAATAAATGTGTGCATGTTTTAGAATTTTTTTTAAAATATTTAGCAAAATTTTAGAAACTTATTAAACCACGCCTGCTTTTAGGCAATCATGGATGTGTAAAATTCCTACCACTTTTTTATTTTCTACTACAAAAAGACTGGTGATTGCTTTTTTATTTAACAGCGCAATCGCTTCAACTGCAAGCATTTCTTGGTTAATTGTCAGTGGATTTTTAGTCATAATTTCACTGGCCTTGTGAGCAAGAAAATCTGTAGTGATGTGGCGCCGTAGGTCTCCATCGGTTATTGCACCAATTAAATTTTGCGAAGAATCGACCACTGCGGTGCAACCAAGGTGCTTTGAGGTCATCTCTAGCAAGACTTGCGCCATTTTTAAATTTTCATCAACCACAGGAATTGCATGACCTTTACGCATAATTTCACCTACGCGGATAAAGGCCGCGCCCAGTTTTCCACCGGGGTGAAAAGTGCCGAAATTTTCAGAGTTGAAGCCCTTGGCGTCAATCAGGGCAACGGCAATTGCATCACCCAAAGCTAACATCATGGTTGTAGAAGTGGTGGGAGCGTTGACTTTATTGGCTTCAGCCACTTCAGGCAAAACTAATGCCACTGTTGCATTTTTTGCCAACTCAGATTCAGCGCGCCTTACAATGCCAATAATAGGAATTTCAAAGCGCTTGCAGTAAAAAATAATGTCGCGCAATTCTTTGGTTTCGCCAGAATTGGAAAGCAAAATTACTACATCTTGCTTAGTAATCATGCCTAAATCGCCGTGACTGGCTTCACCTGGATGAATAAAAAATGACGGCGTGCCAGTTGAAGCCAAAGTTGCGGCAATTTTATTGGCTACATGCCCACTCTTGCCCATACCACTAATGATGACGCGACCTCGCAGGTTTCTCTGACAATCTAAAATTAGGTCAATTGCCTGAGAAAAATTTTCGTCGTAGAAATTTATTAGCGCTTCTAACCCCGCAATTTCTTGCTTGGTTGTAGCAATGGCTGAATTTATGTATGAATTATTTTGCACAAAATTAAATTTTATTTGTGATTAAATTATTGGTGGAATAATCTCTTGCGCGTTGAATTTAACAGAATTTTTTCAGCAGTAAAGTTTTTGTTTACGAAGCATAAATAATATTTCAAATGTTAACACAAGATCAAATTTTAGCAGAATTTCAAGCCGCTCAAGCTATTCTTAAAGGCCATTTTATTTTATCATCTGGCCTGCATAGCGACACTTACATGCAATGTGCGCGGGTCTTGATGGAACCTACTCGCGCCAATAAACTTTGCGCCTCACTTGCTAAAAAACTTATTGAAAAACACGGTGAAAATTTTGCCGATATTGTTGTTGCTCCAGCTATGGGCGGCGTAATTGTTGGCTATGAATTAGCGCGCCAATTGGGCCTTCCCAGCATTTTTTGCGAAAGGGTCGATGGAAAATTTCAACTGCGTCGCGGCTTCAACCTTACAGAAGAGCAGCGCGTTTTGATTGTTGAAGATGTAATTACTACTGGAAAATCTTCCCTTGAAACTTTTGAATTGGTAAAATCTTTTGGTTGTAAAATTGTTGGTGAAGCAGCTCTGGTAGATCGTTCGCAAGATAATCTTGAACAAGTTTTGGGCGTGCCAACTACAACATTACTAAAACTTGATATTCAAACTTTCGATAAAAATAATATTCCTCACAATCTACAAAACATTGAGGCCATAAAACCCGGAAGCAGATTTTTAAAATAAAAAAAACAAGAAATTGCCAGAATGCAAATTTAGATTGAAATTTTCTACAGACCCATGACAATCAAGCTTATTCGTAACTAAACTATAATTTTTATATGCCTAAAGAAGATTTACTAACCATGAACGGAATTGTCGTTGAAGTTTTGCCAAACACAATTTTTCGTGTTGAGCTAGAAAACGGCCACATCATTATTGCGCACGCTTCGGGCAAGATTCGCAAAAATAAAATTCGCGTTTTGAAAGGTGATAAAGTTGAAATTGAAATGACTACTTACGACTTGACTAAAGGAAGAATTGTTCGCCGCAATACTTAATCTTCAGATTTTCTATTAGTTTGCGACATTGCAATTAATTTTACATTTAAGCGATGCCATTCTCTAAATGGCAAAGCTGGCGCACCACCAACCACGGCCATTGCTGGCACATCACGCATTACTCCGCTCATTCCTGCAGTTTTAGCGCCATCACCAATTGTAATGTGACCGTTGATGCTGCAATTTCCACCAATTTGCACAAAATTACCAATTTTTGTACTGCCTGCAATTGCGGTTGAGCCCGCAATTACCGTGCTTTTGCCGATGATAACATTATGGCCAATTTGCACTAAATTATCAATTTTTGTACCATCGCCAATTGCGGTATTTTCAATAGCGCCGCGATCAATGCAGGTATTGGCGCCAATTTCAACATTGTTGCCAATTTCAACTAAACCAAGCTGAATAATTTTGTGATTCACACCGTTATTATGCGCAAAACCAAAGCCATCTTGGCCAATTCTAGCGCCACTATAAATTATGCAATTGCTGCCAATAATAGAATAAGCAACGGTTGCACCCGCGTTAATTATGGTGTTGTCGCCAATTACGCAATTATCTAACACGCTAGCATTTGGGCCGATAAAGCAGTTTTTTCCAATTTGAACATTTTTTCCAACATAGGCTAGAGGTGCAATTTTAGTGCCTTCGCCAATTTTTGCAGTGGAATGAATTGACTTTCCTTCGCTAGAAAAATCTGTTGAATTTTCTTGATAAAAAGCCGCCGCAACTTGTGAATAAGCAAAATAAGGATTTTTACTAACAATTAAAATTGCTGAATGTTCTGCGCCAATTTTTGCTGCAACTTTTTCATCAACTAAGCAAAAACCTGCCTCGGTGGCTTTAAATTTTTCAAAATATTGGGCAGAATTTAAGAAGGAAATTTGCGACGCGTTAGCTTTTTCTAAAGTTGAAACATCAAAAATTTTTGCTTCAAGATTAGTGGCGCGATGCAGCACAGAACCAGTAATTTCAAGCACTTGCGCAATTGTTAAAAACTCAACCTTCTTGGTAAAAAAATTTGTTCTATTCATAAATTATTTTGGATTAGCTTTTTCTAGCGCATTTGCACCGCGAAAATAAACTTCAGAAATATAGCGCCGACCGCCGCCGCCACGCTTTAACTGCACGACAATATCGACAACATTTTTAATGTAGGAAGAAATTTCGGTTGGCGTCATGCCAAGGCCTGCTTGCATTACCATCATTTTTAATTGCTCGAGCGCCATTTTTGGAGTATCGGCGTGCAAGGTGGATATTGAGCCCGGATGGCCTGTGTTAATTGCGCGCAAAAAACTGAAAGCTTCCGAACCGCGCAACTCACCCACGATGATGCGTTCAGGCCGTAGGCGCAAACAAGCCTCAATTAATTCTTGCGTAGTAACTTTCGCCCTGCCCTGACCACCTTTTGAACCAAGCAAATGCACGCGATTTTGGTGCGAAGTTAAGTTTATTTCTCGCGCATCTTCAACGGTGATAAGGCGCTCTTCGCTAGGAATGGCGCGGATCATGGCGTTAGTAAAAGTTGTTTTACCAGTTGAAGTACCACCAGAAATAATAATATTTTTTTTGTAGAGAACCGCGCGCTGGAGGAAATCTTTGATGCGATTCAACTTCAATAATTTAGCGAGAATTATGTCATTTTTATCTTCAACTTCATCAACTGCGGTGGTGTCGAACATGCCCATTTTGTCATAGTCATCAAGGCTCCACGCTTTGGTTGATGGCTTACGAATTGATATGACAACGCAGCCTTGCTCACAGGCGGGTGGAAAGACAACTTGAATACGAAAACCGTTGGGAAGTGTTGCAGAAAGAAGCGGCTCTTCTTCGCTGAGCCTTTGCTCGGTAGATTGCGCAACTAGCCGCCCCAGCGATTTCAAATGCATAATGTCAAACATAGGCATTTCTTCGCGCGTCATGTCGCCCTTCATTTCAACCCAGACCTCATGTGGGCGATTGATAGAAACTTCGCTCACGTCGTCTCGGTCCATGATTTGCTTGATCGGCAGCAGGTAGGAATCGAGAGCGGCAATACTCATTTCTGCAATTTGATAAAGTTAAAAAGCTAATAAAATACCGACGAGGCCAACATAGCCTTGATTGTTAAGAATTTGATTTACCGCTGTTGTAGTATCAGAAGTTTTTGGCTGATTTGCGGTAAACTTAAACTTAGTAACTTCAATGTACGGCATGAGGCCACGGGCAATTTTGTAGTCAATTCCTAACGACTGCGCTTCGTATTTATTTTGCTGAAAATTACTCGACATGGTGGTTAAGCTAAAGGCAACGGGGCCAAACTCATAGGCTAAACCAGTGGTATAATAACTTGCGCCAGCGAATTTTTTTCCCGCAGTGGCGCCACTGCAAGTTTGTGCCAATAAAGATTGTTCTGCGTTATAGTTGCAAGAATAAATTCCCTTATTTGGCTGCAAAGAAGTGCCCCAATAGCCGTAAGAACCGCCAATCGTAAAGCCAAAATAAGTGAACATTAAGCCAGCGTCGTAAGCGTCAAGGCGGTCGCGGATAATTTGATTTGCAGCAGTTGCTGGCAATTTTGAATTTTGAAATTGACCATGCTCACCCGTTGCCGACATTGCCACGCCAAGGTTTCCAAGGTTATTGGAATAATTCAAACCCCAACTAATTACATTGACAATATTGCCAGAATTATTGCCAGAAATTACCGCCGAAGTGCCAGTGTCACCTGTGTTGGGAGTAAAGCTTGAGCCCAATTGCCAACCGTTAATTCGTGGCGTG
>CANGNU010000022.1 GCA_947455365.1 Rickettsiales bacterium
GGGAATGGTGATGATAAGTAAAAATCTGCCGAAAAGCGAACGCGGCAGTAATTTTTTTAGTTTCATTTTAGTAAAAAAGTTTTTATGATCGAAAAAATTATAACGCAGTTTTAACTAGATAGAAAGCCAATTACAGCCAAAATATTTCTAGCAAAAATTATAAAACATGGATTACAAAATCACAGCAAAAAACATCAATTTATTCTACGGTCAAAAGCAAGCTTTATTTGACATTAATTTAAGTTTTCAAAAAAACAGCGTAACCGCGCTAATTGGGCCTTCGGGTTGCGGCAAATCATCATTTTTGCGCTGTATAAATCGCATGAATGACACCATTCTCAATTGCAAAATTAACGGCGAAATTATTATTGATGGCCAAAATATTTACGATGAAAACCTAGATTTAGTACTGCTGCGCGGCCGTGTTGGCATGGTTTTTCAAAAGCCTAATCCATTTCCTAAAAGCATTTACGAAAATGTTGCTTATGGCCCAAGAATTCATGGTTTATTCAACAGCAAGAAGGAATTGGACGAAATTGTCGAAAAAAGTTTGTTAAAAGCGGGCTTGTTAAATGAGGTGAAAGACCGCTTGCATGATGAGGCCATGGGCCTTTCTGGCGGCCAGCAGCAACGCTTGTGCATTGCGCGTACAATTGCTATCGAGCCTGATGTAATTCTGATGGACGAACCATGCTCAGCCCTTGACCCCATTGCCACGGCGAAGATTGAAGAATTAATTGATGACCTTAAAGAAAACTTTACCATTGTTATTGTTACCCACTCAATGCAGCAAGCAGCGCGGGTTTCGGACATGACGGCATTTTTCAATATGGGTAAAATTGAAGAATATGACACTACTAACAAAATTTTCACCAACCCTACAAACCAAAAGACACAAGACTATATTACGGGGCGCTTTGGTTAATTAATTTAGCATCAAAAATGAAAATTACAGTCATTGGTACAGGTTATGTTGGATTGGTTTCTGGCGTTTGTTTGGCAAAATTAGGCCATCAAGTAATTTGCGTCGATAAAGACAGCTCTAAGATTGACAGCCTCAAGCAAAATATCATTCCCATTTTTGAACCAAACTTAAAAGAGCTTCTAGTGTCAGTTAAAAATGACAATAAAATTTCTTTCACCACAAATTTAGCAGAAGCGTTAAGTGGTGCGCAAGCAGTGTTTATAGCGGTTGGCACGCCACAAGATGAAGATGGTAGCGCCGATTTATCTTTCGTGATGGCGGCGGCAAAAGAAATTGGTGAATTATCGCAAGAATATAAATTGATTATCACTAAATCAACCGTTCCAGTTGGCACGGGCCGTAAGGTTGCAGCGGTTTTGCGTGAGGCAAATTTGCGCGTAGAATTTGGCGTTGCTTCTAACCCAGAATTTTTGCGCGAAGGAAATGCGCTAGAAGATTTTATGCAACCAGACCGCATTGTTATTGGTTCAGACGATGAAAAATCGCGCAAAATTTTGGCAGAAATTTACGAAAAATTTCCATTGGAAAAATTAGTTTACACCGATGTTACTACCGCCGAGCTAATCAAATACGCCTCCAATTCATTTCTTGCGACAAAAATTTCCTTCATTAATGAAATGGCCGATTTATGCGAGAAAGCTGGTGGAAACATTAAGCAGCTGGCAAAGGCCATTGGGCTTGATTCGCGCATTGGTGACAAGTTTTTAAATCCGGGTCCCGGCTTTGGCGGTTCATGCTTTCCTAAAGATATTATGGCAATTCTAAATGTTGCCCGTGAATATGGCGTAGAGCTGTCTCTCATCAATTCGGTCATCACTTCCAATTCCTTACGAAAAGAGAAAATGGTCGAGAAAATTTCTGCCGCACTTGGCGGAAATGTGGCGGGCAAAAAAATTGCGCTTTTGGGTTTGGCTTTCAAAGGCAACACTGACGATATCCGCTACAGCCCAGCCATTGTAATTGCCAAAACTCTCGCAAAAAAAATGGCAAAAATTCGCGCCACCGACCCTGAAGCCATTGAAAATTCTCGCCAAGAATTAGCAGAATTTTCAAACATTGAATTTTTCCAAGACCCTTACGAAGCCATAAAAGGCGCCGATTTAATCGTTATTGCCACCGAGTGGAAAAATTATTCGCAACTTGATTTGGCGCGAATAAAAACTTTAACTTCATCACGCAAAATTGTCGATTTACGCAATTTGCTAAATGCGCAAACGCTTGAAGTTGAAGGATTTGAGTATGATTACATTGGTAAAAATAATTATTAAAAATTTCATGATCGATCGCAAAATTTCTGTCCATTTACAAAACTTTCCCGACACTTCTTTTTTGAGTGACGAAAAAGATTTAGTCGCCAACATGGATTTCGTTCGCGCCATATGCAGCGTGGCTTTATCGCTTCGTGATAATAAAAATTTGCGTGTCCGTTTGCCGTTAAGTGAGCTAAAAATAATTGGCAAAAACGCCTCACGCGTAAATAATTTTAAAGAAATTATCGCCGAAGAAGTAAATGTAAAAAATGTAATAATTGAAGAAAAAATTGACGGCCTTGCCGAGCTAAAATTGCAAATTAATTTCAAAAAAATTGGCGCCAAATATGGCCCCAAAGTTAAGGCCATTACTGACGCCATGAAAAAAGGCGAATGGCAAAAAATTGCCGAAAATGAAATTGAAATTGCCGGCGTAAAATTAGTTGATGACGAGTTTGAAATTAAATTAATGACCAACATTCAAGATGATAAAAAATTCGCCATCGCTAGCCTGCAAACCAATGATTGCTTGGTTCAATTGAATATTGAAGTTACCAAAGAATTGGAAGAAGAAGGAATAGCCCGCGACATAATTCGCGCCATTCAACAAAGCCGCAAAGACGCAGATTTAAATGTTGCAAGCCATGTTAAAATTCAAATTTCCTCAGAAAATAAAACCATTTTGCAAGTGGTAGAAAAATTTGCACAATATATTTCAACACAGGTTTTAGCTACTGAAATCAAAGCTGTAGAGAATATTACCAATGCACAATTTTCGTTCAAAAATAAAATCGAAGACGGCGAAATTATTGTTGGAATTAGCCTATAAAAATATTCCATAAAATAATTTAATTACAAAATGCGCCCCTCAAAAAGAAACAAAAATCAACTTCGCGAAGTAACCATCGAACCCAATGTTACCAAGTACGCCGAAGGTTCGTGTTTAATAAAATTCGGCAACACCCATGTGCTTTGCAACGCCTCGGTTGAAGAAAAAGTTCCACATTTTTTGAAAGGCAAAAAACAAGGCTGGATTAGCGCCGAATATTCAATGTTACCGCGCTCAACTCACAGCAGAATGTCGCGCGATAATAATGGCAGGCCAAACGGACGCGCCCTAGAAATTCAACGCCTAATCGGCCGTTCACTGCGTTCAGTAATTGATGTAAATAAGTTGGGCGAAAGACAAATTTTAATTGACTGTGATGTCATTCAAGCCGATGGCGGAACAAGATGCGCCGCCATCACCGGCGGTTTTGTTGCGCTTTCAATTGCTGTAGATAAACTGCTAAAACAAGGCCTAATTAAAGAAAATCCATTAATTTCTCAAGTGGCTGCGGTCTCTTGCGGCGTCTATAACGGCGAGGTAATTCTTGACCTTGATTACGACGAAGATAGCAAATGTGAGGTTGACAGTAATTTTATTTTGAATCAAAATAGTGAAATTATTGAAGTGCAAGCCACAGCAGAAAAAGGTTCAGCAAGTTTTGCGCAAATTACAGAAATGTACGAATTAGCCAAACAAGCGGTTCTTGAGTTGTTAAAAATTCAAGAAAACGCACTAAAATAAAATAATCTGGCGGAGTAGCTCAGTCGGTAGAGCAACGGGATCATAATCCGTGTGTCGGGGGTTCGATTCCCTCCTCCGCTACCAATCAATTGTCATATGTCAAAAAATTTAGTGCAAAATCAGCAATTTTTCAGCACGAATATTGTTTTTATCGAAGAGCTTTATCAGAAATTTTTGCAAAATCCCGCATCGGTCGATGCTTCATGGGTTGAATTTTTTACTCAAAATCAAGACGAAATTAAAGCAATTTTATCCGATTATAAAGGACCATCTTGGGCAACAAGAACCCTTAAGGTTGTAGGGTCGGAAGATTTTGACATTTCTTCAGTTGCTAAAAAAGAAACGCCAAAAGCTGCAGCTGGAAAAGGCGAAAAGCCTACAGCGCCAACAGGTGGCAAAGATTTAAACATTCGCGTTGCCAACTTAATTTTAGCCTATCAGCGTTTTGGTCACTTGGCTGCACACCTAGACCCACTTGAGTTGAAGCCAATTCGTTATGTTGCAGAAATTGACGCTGCAAATCATGGTTTAGACGCTGCAGATTTAGAAAAAGAAGTTGATTTGAACGGCATTCTTGGCCTAAATAAAGCAAAAATTTCACAAGTAATAGAGCGCTTAAACCGCTTGTACACTAACACCGTGGGTGCAGAGTTTGAATATATTCAAAATGTTGAGCAAAAAAAGTGGTTGAGCCGCGAAACAGAGCTGGCGCAGCTTAACGAGCTTTCTAAGGCTGAAAAAATTAAAGTTTTAAGCGAAGTTATTAGAACCGAGCGCTTCGAGCAGTTTTTACACAAACGCTTTCCTGGTGCAAAACGCTTTTCAGTTGAAGGCGGCGACGCAGCAATGGCCTCACTTGAGAAGGTTATTGATGTTGCGGCAAAAAGTGGTACGCGCAAAATTGTTATTGGCATGGCGCATCGTGGGCGCTTGAATACCCTTACAGGAGTAATGGGCAAGCCTTATCATCAACTAATTGCTGAATTTCAAGGAACTCCGGGAATGCCTGAGGGAGTAACACGCTCGGGTGATGTGAAATATCACATGGGCTATGCTTCAACTCGCGAAATTGCCGGCAATAAAATTGATTTATCATTAGCCTTTAACCCTTCGCACCTAGAGGCTGTTAACCCCGTGGTGGCAGGAAGAATTCGCGCCAAACAAGATTTATACAATGATTTTGAGCGCAAACAAGCAATGGCGCTTTTAATTCATGGCGACGCGGCCTTTGCTGGGCAAGGCTCGGTGGCCGAAAGCTTAATGATGAATGGCGTGGCAGGCTATGATACTGGCGGCGTCATGCACTTAATCATCAATAACCAAATTGGCTTTACCGCCAACCCGACTGATTCGCGCAGCACAACTTATGCCTCTGATTTAGCCAAAGGAATTGACGCGCCAATCTTTCATGTGAATGGCGACGATGTTGAGGCTGTAGTGAAGGTGACCGATATTGTCACGCGCTTCCGTCAAACATTTAAAAAAGACGCAGTAATCGATTTAATCTGCTATCGCCGCTACGGCCACAATGAAGGCGATGAGCCACTATACACCCAGCCAATAATGTATGGCAAAATTAAAAATCATCCTTCGCTTGAAAAAATTTATTCGCAAAAATTAATCGCTGAAGGCACTCTGAGCGAGGCGGAATATAATAAAATGGCCGCCAATTTTGACGCGCATTTAGCCGCAGAATTTGACATTGCTAAAACCTATAAACCGCTAGAACCAGACTGGTTAAAAGGTGATTGGTCGAATATTAAAAATGGCGAAAATTTTGCAGATAACAAAAAAGTTGCAAATTTTGAGTCAGTTAAAACCGCTGTTGATGCAAAAATTTTGCGCGAATTAACTGCCAAAACCGCAATAATTCCCGAAGGTTTTAACGCTAATCCAAAAATTGCTAAACAGCTTGAAGCCAGAAAAGACGCGGTTGAAGCCGGTACAGGAATTGACTGGGGTTGCGGCGAAGCCATGGCTTTTGCGTCATTGCTAAATGAAGGTTATCCCGTGCGCTTAAGCGGCCAAGATTCTGGTCGCGGCACTTTCTCGCACCGTCATTCAATGCTGCATGATGCTACAAACGGTAAGCGCCACACCATTTTTGCTAATGTTGGTCAAGAGCGCAAATTTGCTGCAAGTGTTGCAGGATTAAGCGTCAAAGCAAAATATGAAGTGATTGATTCCGTGCTTTCAGAATATGCAGTGCTGGGTTTTGAATATGGCTATTCACTTTCTGCACCTTACAGCCTAGCCATCTGGGAGGCTCAATTTGGTGATTTCGCCAATGGTGCGCAAATTATTTTTGACCAATTTGTTGCTTCATCAGAAGTGAAATGGCTGCGCAAATCTGGCCTTGTGATGCTATTGCCGCACGGTTATGAGGGTCAGGGCCCAGAACACTCTTCTGCCCGCCTAGAGCGCTATTTGCAAGCCTGCGCCGATGATAACCTGCGCGTTTGCAATTTAACTACGCCCGCCAACTTATTCCACGCTTTGCGCCGTCAAATTCACTCGCAAGACCGCAAGCCTTTGGCAATTATGTCGCCTAAATCGCTACTGCGCCATAAGCTGGCGGTTTCGCAGCTGTCAGATTTTTCTGAAGGTGCATTTAAGCCAATCATTGGCGAAACCGCGTCAATTGTGGCGGCAGACAAGGTTCGTAAAGTGGTAATTTGTACTGGTAAAGTTTACTATGATTTATTCGAAGCTCGCGAAGCCAAGAAAATCAATGATGTAGCGCTTATTCGCCTAGAGCAACTTTATCCATTTTCTGCGCAAGAAATGCAAACTGAATTAGCAAAATATAAAAACGCCGAAATTATCTGGTGCCAAGAAGAGCCGAAAAACATGGGCGCGTGGCAGTTTGTCAATGAATTGCTCGAAGAAGTTCTTGTCAATGCCAAACATAAAACTGCGCGAGCAAAATATGTTGGCCGCGTTGCTTGCGCTTCGCCTGCTACTGGTTACGGTTCTTATCATGCCAAAGAGCAGAAAAAATTAGTTGACGAGGCGCTTTCGTAAGCTAAATTAATTACAATTTTATTAAGTAAATTTTTTTCAAAATGACCATCGAAATTAAAGTTCCTGCACTAGGAGAATCTGTATCGGAAGCCTCAATTGCTAAATTGCACAAAAAGGCAGGAGACGCAGTTAAAGCCGATGAATTAATTGTTGAATTAGAAACCGATAAGGTAACTCTTGAAGTGAACGCGCCCAGCAATGGCGTGCTTACCGAGCTTAAAGTTAAAGAAGGTGATTCGGTAAAAGTTGGTGATTTAATCGCTCTAATGCAAGCTGGTGTTGCTGCAGTGACAGTTGCTGCAGTTGCGAATAATGTTCCAGCTTCAGCGCAACAGGCTGTAGGCAGTTCTTCTCATGCACTTTCTCCAGCGCCAAAAAAAATTGCTGCAGAAAATAATATCGATGTTTCAAAAATTGCTGGCACTGGCAAAGATGGCCGCGTGACCAAAGGCGATGTACTTGAAGTTGTTGCTTCAGGTGGTTCTGTTGCTGCAAGCCCCGCAGTTAATGCTGGCACGGCTTCATCTAAACCAATTGAGCGCGTAAAAATGTCAAAATTGCGCCAAAAAGTTGCTGAGCGCTTGAAAGAATCGCAAAATACTGCGGCAATTCTTACTACATTTAATGAAGTTGACATGACTAATGTCATGGCTTTGCGCGCTGAATATAAAGACGCTTTTGAGAAAAGGCACGGCGCAAAACTTGGCTTCATGTCATTCTTTGTAAAGGCTTGCATTGCGGCGTTAAAAGAAATTCCGGCAATCAATGCTGAAATTGATGGAACTGACATTGTTTACAAAAACTTCTACGACATTGGCGTGGCTGTAGGTTCGCCACAAGGTTTAGTCGTGCCAGTTTTGCGTGATGCAGACCAACGCAACTTGGCGCAAATTGAAAAAGGCATTGTCGAGCTTGGCACCAAAGCCCGCGACGGCAAATTGGCCATAGCAGATTTAATGGGCGCAACTTTCACCATTTCTAACGGTGGAGTTTACGGCTCGTTGATGTCAACGCCAATCATCAACCCGCCGCAATCAGGCATTCTTGGCATGCATAAAATTCAAGAGCGCCCAATGGCCATTAACGGTGAAGTGAAAATTCGCCCAATGATGTATCTGGCACTTTCTTACGACCATCGCATTGTTGATGGCAAAGAAGCGGTGACATTCTTGGTGCGCGTGAAAGAGCTTATTGAAGATCCGCGCCGTTTGGTGTTAGATTTGTAAACTTCTAATTATCTTTCGTGTCCAAAACTTTACCAGAAATTGCGCAATCCGTCACAAGCCCTGAGGGCTTTGGCGTAGAAACTCTAGCCGATTTGCGCTATCCCGTAGTAGTTCGAATGATTACAGAAACAGGAATTTTAAAAAATTGCCTGCAAGATGGTTTTTTAGTTTTTAACGGTGGTTATAAAATCAAGGGACATAAAGCCTTGCAGCATGGTGAAGAACTGGTTGATGAGGGGGAGGTTGAAGAAGCCCTGTCTTTATTGTTAAAGGTTCAGGCGGTTATTTTAGAAAGGGCAGTTCTGCGAGACATAAAATTCAACAGCATTGAAAATACAGCAGCGGTTTTAGGGGCCATGTATAAGATGGATAAAAGAGCCGTTCTAAATCTTGCTCCAGCTTTGGCTCATGCTACTGAGGGTTTATCAGTGCCTCTAGTTGAAATTCTGCTTGCTAATGGCGCCATAGCTGCGCTTCAAGATAAAGATGGCGATACCGCTTTACACTATAATTCTGCGCTAAGTAGATTTCCTGGGAACAAAAGGATAGAGCAGCTTCGGGGAACGGAAGATGAAGGTGGTTCATCGGTGGTGCGTAAATTTAAAGATGACGGCTCTGTGCCAAAGATAATTTTTCCTAAGGCAGCAACATCTTCAAGATTGCATGAAAGTCGGCCAGTTGTTGTAAATTCTCCATCTCCAAAAGCATTATTAAATTTGCGAGTTGAGGCAATTGCTAGAATTGAAAAATATTTAGGAAATAGAGAAGAATCTGCTTTAGAATTGTCATATTTTTCAAAAATTACTACAAATGAAGGTGAAATATTAGAGATTAATGATTCTAATTTTATTATAAAAAATAATGACTTGTATCAAGTAAATGATGGCGTAGAGGCTAAAATTGATGAAGAGGGTCAAGAATATGAAAAAGTTCTGCAAGATTTGTTTGTATATCAGAAGCAATTATTCTTTGATGAATTTAATGATGATATACGAAAAAAAGACGAGGGGAGATTTGAGTCGGAAAAGATATTGGGGTCTATTTTTAATAGTGAAGATGTTGTGGAAATTGTTAACACCATTCCTCCCAATAACTCTAAAGGGGTTCGTCAACTTTCTCCATTAAGCAAGGCGGTTCTTTTTGGTCATATTAGATGCGTGGAATTATTATTAAATAGTGGTGCTAACCCTACCGCGGTAAGTGGCCCTAAAGGAAGAACGCCTTTTCATTATGCAGCTCTTTCGCAAGGTTCAATTGAGCCGGTAACAATAAAATTAACAGGAGCAGAAAGATTGGCAGGAAAATTTTTGAGTACTGCTACAATACCTGATTATCAGCCAGAAGATGCTGGAGTTGCTCTTTATAAAATTTTAATGAGATTCAATAAAGGCGATTGCGAGGAACAGGATAATGATGGAGAAACACCCAGAGAGCTTTTGGAAGAAAGGGGTGAAAGCGATATTTTTGAGGCCAAAAAAATACCAAATACTTCACCTGAACAAGCGGGGGTAGTGATGGTTGATAGAAAGCCATCTTCCTTGTCACGATCTAATTCGCAAACTCACTTGTAAAATTAGCCATAAACCCACGCCAATCAAGGGTAGCGACAAAATTTGTCCCATAGTAATTTGCGCGAATAAAAAGCCCAATTGTTCATCTGGTTCGCGAAAATTTTCAACAATAATTCTGCTAATGCCATAAAGCGCTAGAAACCCGCCGCTTAAGGCGCCAACGCGTTTTTGAATTTGGGTGAATTTGCTAAGAGAAAATAAAATTGCGAAGGTGAGAAGGCCTTCAAGGCAGGCCTCGTATAGTTGGCTGGGGTGGCGGGGTAATTCTCCGGCATTGGGGAAAATGACGCCAAAGCTAGAGCCTGTAAAGCGGCCGTAAAGCTCCATA
>CANGNU010000023.1 GCA_947455365.1 Rickettsiales bacterium
AAATAAAAATAAAGCAGTCATAGAAGCAAAAGAGGAGAAGGCAAAAGCGGAAGGCAAATTTACGACAAGAGATGATTTAATTAAAGCCGAAGCCACAAAGATTCAGGCTTTTTTAAGGGGATGGAAAGCGCGCAGAGATAATCTTGCTATCATCGCTCCAAAACTTTCAGAGACTCCAAAACATTTAGATCTAAAAGACCCCATCACTTCTCTGAAAGTTGGCATACGCCTGCTAGATCAAGATGGCGCTGCTGATTTTCCAGAGGTGTCAATAGAGCTCGAAAATCCTAATTCTGAGCCAGAAACTCCAGCACCACTCTCCCAAACAGTCGCTGCGCCACAAATATTAGACGAAGACCAGAAGAAAATAGATGCTTTTAAAGAGAAAATAAAAAAAAGAAAACAAAAAGATGCCTCAAGCATTATTCAAAGAGCCTTTAGAAAAGCATTGCGAGAAAGAGGCGCAGTTATAAAGGAGAGGAGTGATGAAGGAGAGAATCTTGGCTCTCCAGCATTTGACAAAAGAGGGTGGGTGCTTGGAATTGGTGCTGATGGCAAGCCCTTCAAAAACTCTGAAGAATATGCTAAAAGCGAGTTGGCAAGATATATTAAGGAAAAAGGTTTAAACGAGGCAGATCAGAAAGAAATTACGACAGAAATTGCTAAAAGAAAAAATTTCGCAATTCGTGTAGAAGATTCGTTGGCTGGTCTTACGGGCGTTGATACAGATGGTTTTAAAAAACTTAAAGAATACATTAAAACTTTAATTATAGCTAAAGATTCTTCTTCAGAAATAACAACTAAGGAAACTTCCACTTCAGAAAATCTCACAGGGAAAGATGCGGATAATTTTAAAAAGTGGAAAGAAACCCAAGCCGCAAAAGATTTTTTAGCATGGCAAACAGATCCATCTCCTGTCAATGAAGCTGTTAGAGTATACGAAAGAAACATTGCTCTTGGTCACAACGAATGGTTGGTGCGACCAGATAAGCCATTGCCAAAAGATTCAAAACCAGAGCCAATAAAGCCATCTTCAACAAAAAAACTAGTCGAAGAAGCTCTCGAAGATTTAAAAAAAGCGCAAGAAGAAGCGGTCAAAGATGAAAAAGGCGGCTGGCCGCGCTATCTTGATGAAATACATTTAAGGCAAAAAGTTGGCGACGAAGACTTTGATAAATATTATGTTCCCGGAATTAACGGCAATGTTGGGGCGGGTTTTAAGCCAAACCCACAATCAATTGTTCAAGAAGGTCAATGTTTCGAATATGATTTTCACGGCGTTCCAGTGGCAATTTATGTTGGCACCAAAAATGAACCCCCTGAAATTGCATTTCAGCGCGACTTAGACCGCGCTCGTTTGCAGCATGCGCAAAACAAAGGCACTGACAAAGCTTTAATAGATGGTGAAGAGCGCGTTTCTTTTGTGAAATTGCGCAACTATGACGATCAAGGCAACAATGTAAGTCAGCCAAAATATGTTATGATAATTGCCACCGCAAGTGGCGTTACGGCATCTTTTTGTGACGAAGAAATTAATAAGAAGCTTAAAGGAACCAAGTTAACTATTGGTTCTTATGGTTTAGAGAATCAGAAAACTGATGGCCAAGGTCTTGATGAGCAGGAATATGAGCGGCGCATGGAACAAGAGCTGAAAAAGCTTAGAGCAGAGTCAGAAAATAACAAAGAATTTAATACTGAGGAAGAAAAAAATGATTTTGAGAAAAAATTAATTTCTCAAGCCGAAGAAGCAATGCGCAAGACGGTTCGTCAAGAAATGCAAGATGGCATTCGCCAAGATCGCGCGAAGGTTAGCCACAAATCAAGGTCTGCCAAGCTTGACTCGCAAGATTTATTCGACCTTGGCTTTGGCAGAACAACTCGCGCAAAATATGCGGCAAACCTTGGCAATGTTGGTGCGCCAGACCATACTTATAAAGGGGTAAATATTACTGAAGGGCCGGGCAGCATTTCGACAAAAGTTGTGGTTACTGTTTCTGGTACAAAAAATAATATTCTGGCTTATGTTGGCGGCACTCATGAGTTATACATTGGAATACAGGTTTCACCAGCGCCAAAAGGTGGGCCATTAAATTATTATGAAAATGGTGTACTAAAGACTATTCCTCACGCTCCTGCTGGCACAATCGTAATGGATATTGGCACTATGCGCTTTCGCAATCCAAATGTGCCGGGTGGTTATGAATTTTTGTCAGTTAATGGAAGTGGTAAAAATTCCATTCAAAAGCGCTTCCCACAACAATATGAAGCATATCGAAAACTGCACAAGCATCACTCAATTGAAGTAATTACTGAAATTGAAGGCGCCACTCGCTTCGCTTCAGTGAAAATGGGCGACAAAATTAAATCTAAAGCGCTGCCACCAATAATTTCTGTTGGCATGGATAAAGTGGAGCTTAAATTTACCAGAATTGTTCCTGAAGTTGTTGATATTGCAAAATGGAACCGTGACTTCGATCCATGGTCGGCGCATAAGAGCTTGAAAATAAACACTGAGGCAAATGCCCTCGGAATGTCTCACCCTGAACATCCTAGCCAATTTCTTGATTGCCCAGATTTAGCGGCGTTATTTCCGCAAAAAAAATGGGGCCTTACCAAGAGAACGCGCGACAATACCAGAACTTTTGTTGGTCAAGATAAAATAGGTTGGGTTGGAGATGCTCATCTTAATGAAAGTGAAGAAAAATACAACGCTCGCATCGAAAGAATTAAAAATGCAGGCAAAGAACTTGTAATGCGAGCTTTTGTTATGGATCACGACGGCTTTATTGACGGTGTTTTTCATAAAAAAAATGCAGTAGTTACAGAAAAAAATCCTTATCAAAAAATACCGAAAAAAGGCGGGGGTTTTGAATATAAGAGGCTTTCTGAAGAAGTGGTAAAAGCGCAATATGGTGAAGAATTTTGGGAAGAATTTTCTAAAGTGAGGGTGGAAGCAAAGGTAACAGATGGGCTTGTCGAGAAGCAAGAAAAATTGCGTGCGGCAATTTGGAATGGAAAAGAAGATGCAGTTCAGGAAGTTGAAGTTCTTCTTCAAGAGTTTGTGGGCAGAAAAAAAGAAATAGAAGCGCGACTGAAGAATGAACCTAACCTTACGCATGCCGAAAAAGCGAAGATGCATGCAAAAATGAATTTTGACATTAACGCAACAGAGCTTGACGGCAGAACCGCGCTGCACTTAGCGGCGCAAAAAGGCTACACAGAAATTGTGAAGAAATTGCTTGCTGCTGGGGCCGACCCTCTTGCGCGAAATTTAGATGGCAAAACTGCCGCAGAAGTTGCGATGAAAAATGGCTATAAAAAAGCTGCGGAAGGCAAAAATCCAACTTTTGTAGATGTTTTACTTGCTGCAGAAAAAGCGAAAAAAGAGCAATTAAAACGCGAGCCAAGTGAAGAGATGAAAATGTTGCAAGATAGATTGATAGGAAGAAAAGCAGAGGTGGCGCAGAAAGAAGAGCTAATCAAAAATTTAGTTGAGACTCTTGAAGCGCTTAGTAAAGAAGTTAACACGCCATCAGCTATTCCTGATGAAGCTGCAATAACAAAAGAGCAAGCTCAAGCAAAGGAAAATGCGAAAAAAGATGCTCGCCAACGGCTGGATACTACCTATAAAGCTTATTCTTTAACCAAACAAGAATTAGACGAAGCAAAAAAATCGGTACAAGCAATTGAACAGCAATTAAATCCTCTTGTTGCTAAAGTTAAAAAGGCAGCCAGCAAGCCAAAAGAAGACAAAAGCGAAAAAAACTATACTACTTATTCTCAGCAAATATCGCAAGATGGTGAGCCAATTGTTGAGGTTTTATGGCGCGTGGCCGAAGTCGATTGCAAAATGCCCGTATATATCAACGGCAAAGAAACTTGGGTGGATGTAAAAGCGGGCGACATGAGAATGGATAAAGATTCCGTGCGCTATTGTTATAACGAGCATGGCGAAACTAGAATGGTTTCAGCTAATGCCAAAAACCCTCCAAATGAAGTAAACTTAAAAGAAGATGCGGTCACGGCTAAAAGGCAATGGAAAAATGCAATTACAGCTTATAAGAGCTTTGTGGAGAATGACGCGAAGAAAAAGGAAGATGAGCACAATATTGAGCGCCATGAAGTTGTCGTTGACATTTGCATTGGTGGAAAGCTCACTTACACATACCAAGTTGTAAAACATGATTGTGAAGTTGAATTTTTACGCAATGGCGACAAGGTAACACAAAAATTTAAGGCTGGAGATGTGGTGTTTGATGAAAATAGTTTTAGAAGAGTAGATGATGTGGATGGAATGACAGTTCAGCCAATTCGTGAGAAAAACGCGTTATGGAAACTTACTGATATTACTGCAGCTCAAGTTGGCCCTTTTAGGATGCAATGGGAAGAAAATGTTAAAAAATATGATCAATTGATGACGAATGATGCTGCAGTTTCGTTTAAAGCGGCAGATGGTGTTACAGATGTTTCTTTGAAAAAGGCTGATATAGAAAATGAAGCTAAAAAGCAGTATCAAAAAGCGGAAGTGGTGGTTGACAAAACCCCTTCAGCGAAAAATGTTGCCGATCCAATTGCTATGCAAATGACAGCAATTGGTCTTGAAGTTAAGGGTAAGAAGGGATCTGACAAGGAAGATCAGGCAGTGGGGAAAGTGATAGATTCTCATGTGGCGAAGTTGGAACAGCAGAGGAAAGTCGGGGCAAGCAAAGCTGGTGTGTCCTTAGTTGCCTAGCTTCTGTATTGTTTCTACAGCCGCAACTTAAGCGTCTCTAGCTCTTTCACCTTATCACGAGTTTTTGCCGCTTTTTCAAAATCTAAATTTGCGGCAAAATCCATCATTTCTTTTTTCAGTGCGGCAATTTTTTGGTCAAGCGGCGCATGGCTGCCAGCGCGGGCCGCGGCAATTATCTCAACAATTTCTACGCTAGCCGATTCTTTTAAAGTGGCCGATTTTTTGGTGTATAAATTTGCCAAAGCCGAGCCCAACGCTTTGTTGGTGCTTTGTGGCGTAATGCCGTGCTTGGTGTTGTATGCAATTTGAATGGCGCGGCGGCGGTTGGTCTCGCCTAAAGCTTTGGTGATAGATTTTGTTTCTTTGTCAGCATATAAAATAACCCGTCCGTCCTTGTTGCGCGCGGCGCGGCCAATGGTTTGAATAAGTGAAGTTTCGTTGCGTAAAAATCCTTCTTTGTCGGCATCAAGAATTGCAACCAGCGCGCATTCAGGAATATCAAGGCCTTCACGCAGCAGGTTAACGCCAACAAGGCAGTCATAAACCCCTTGGCGCAGTTGTTGGATAATCTCGATGCGGTCAAGAGTATCAACATCTGAGTGCATGTAGACCACATTAATTCCAACATCATTTAAGTAGTCGGTTAAATCTTCCGCCATCTTCTTGGTAAGCGTGGTAGCAAGGGTGCGGAAGCCTTGGTCTTTGGTAAATTTCACCTCTTTTATTAAGTCATCAATTTGCGTTTTGGCGGGGCGAATTTCGCATGGCGGGTCGATGAGACCAGTTGGCCGTATGATTTGCTCGATCATCTCGCCCTCACATTTGGCGCTTTCATATTTTCCCGGAGTGGCTGAAACATAGATGGTTTGTGGCTTGAAGGCCTCCCACTCACTAAATTTTAGCGGGCGATTATCAAGGGCCGAGGGCAGGCGGAAGCCGTGGTCTGTAAGCGTGGTCTTGCGGGCAAAATCTCCCTTATACATGCCATCAATTTGTGGAACAGCCACATGGCTTTCATCAACAAACAAAAGGGCGTCTTTGGGTAAATATTCAAACAAGGTCGGCGGAGCCGCGCCAGCTGGCCTTCCCGTAAGGTAGCGCGAATAATTTTCAATGCCTTTGCAGCTGCCAGTGGTCAACATCATTTCCATGTCATAGGTTACGCGCTGTTGCAGGCGTTGCATTTCGACAATTTTATTTTGCGCTTCAAGATTATCGAGGCGAATTTTTAAATCATTGCGAATTTGCGTGAGGGCATGGTGCAGGCTGTCTTGCGGCGTTACATAATGGGTGCTGGGGTAAAGTGCAACATCATTTAATTTGGCGTAAATTTCGCCGGTGAGCGGGTCAAATTCGGCAATTTCGTCAAGTTCATCGCCAAAAAAATTAAGTCGCCACGCGCGGTCTTCTAAATGCGAAGGAAAAACATCAACCGTGTCGCCCCTTACGCGGAAGGCGTTTCGCGCAAAGGCAATGTCGTTGCGTTTATATTGCAAATCAACCAATTGCAGCAAAAATTTTTGCCGATTCAAATGCTCGCCAACCTTCAGCCGCATAACCATTTTTGAATAAAATTCGGGCGAACCAATACCGTAAATGCAAGAAACTGAAGCAACAATTATGGTGTCGCGGCGCTCGAAAAGCGCGCGGGTAGCGGCGTGGCGTAATCGGTCAATTTGTTCATTGATGGCGCTGTCTTTTTCAATATAGGTGTCGGTCTTAGGAATGTAAGCTTCGGGCTGGTAATAGTCGTAAAACGAAACGAAATATCCCACTTCATTATCCGGAAAAAATTCCTTCATCTCGCCGTAAAGTTGCGCCGCCAAAATTTTGTTGTGAGCCATGATGAGAGTAGGGCGCTGCGTAGTCTCAATAATATTGGCCATGGTGAAAGTTTTGCCCGAACCAGTAATTCCTAGCAAAGTTTGCTCTTTTTTATTTTCTGCAAGGCCGCGAAGCAGCGCGGCAATTGCTTGCGGCTGGTCTCCTGCTGGTTTAAATTTTGAGTGAATTTTGAATTTTGGCATTTTATCAACATTTAAAAAGAACAATTTTTAGATGTTTTTGTAAGGTGAAGCAAGAAGAAAGATTGTTTTTAGAAATTGCGTTTGCTACAAAGTGGATTGTAGAATTTTTTAAACTAAAAAAAATAAAAATGGATCATATTCAAGACGAAATTTCTTCAGAAGAGAAAGAAAATTTATTTCTAGCCGCATGTAAGTATATTGATAAATTCGGCGAATTCTTTCTAAAATAAACCCACACACAGTTGATGGAAAAGTTGCTCGAGCCTGCAAAGCATATATTAATTTTAAAGGTTTGGAGAATGATCAATTTACAAATTTAATAACAACACTAAATGGGGTGAGGTTTGACAACGAATATTTACCTGGGGTTTGTGAGGAATTTTTAAGAAGTAGGGCGGAAGAAGGAGAAGATAGAATAAGTTTTGAAAAACTTGTAACTCTAATTGAAAATCTTGAAAATGATAGGCATAAATATTTTGTAGCAGTTGCTTATGCCGCTTATGAAATTGACCGTGATTGCGAACCGACGCGCCAGCCATATTCTAATGAAATAACCATTGAACAACTTACCGAGTCTATACTTCCTTTGTTAGAAGAAGGTTATCGAGAGACAATTTGTCAAGTATGTATAGATATATGCTGCGGCGGGCGAGAGAATAAGTTTAGTGATGAAGATATTAAAACACTGAATAGATATATTCCTAACGCAGCGAGTGAGGAGGAGGATCTTTCGGAAGAAAGTGACGGTCCCGATACAGAGAATGATGATCTTTCGGAAGAGGGAGGTTTTGTTCCAAGAAGGCGTCGCCTTGGTTCGGAGGAGGGGGAAAGCCCCAATCCAACCCCATCTAGCCCAAAAGGGCGCTCACCATCGCCTTCTTCAGAGCAGAAAAAAGGGCTTTAGAGTAATAGTAAAAATTACACCACCTTGCCAACAAAAAATTTCAGCGATTTATTAATTTTTTGCAGTACTAAATTTTCCGCCGCCTTTTCCAAATTTTCCGCCGCAAGAGAAATAGATTTGCGATTTTTCTCGCTATTCAACAAATTTTCCAACTGCAATAATTTTTCTGCAATATTGGTTTTTTCTTCGCTAGAAATTAATTCACCAAATTCTTGTAAATCATTTTTTAAAATTAATGCACTTTGCCGCGCGTCTCTTGTTACTTGTGCTAGCAGCCTGTTTTCCATATCGCTCGCTGCATTTTTCATTGAATCTAACAGCATTTTTTTCACTTCGTTTTCATCAATACCAAAGCTTGGCTTCACTACAACCCCTTGTTTTGCGCCGGTTATTTTTTCTTCGGCGGTAACGGTAAGCAGGCCATCAACGTCAACTTTAAATGTAACCGCAATGCGCGCCATTCCTGCTTTCATGGCGGGAATATTTTTTATTTCAAACTGCGCAAGGCTGCGGCAATCTTGTGCAAATTCGCGTTCGCCTTGCACAATATGCAGTTTCATGCCGTTTTGGTTATCGGCGTAAGTGGTAAATTCTTTGGTCACCGAGGCAGGAATGGCGCTGTTGCGCAAGATTACCTTATCAACAATTCCACCCATCATTTCAATGCCAAGAGAAAGTGGAATTACATCAAGCAATAAGCTGCGATTATTATTGGCGCCACTTAAATTGAAAGCCTGCCAAGCCGCGCCAATAGCCACTACGCGGTCAGGATCAAGGTTGGTAAGAATTTTTTCTGCGCCAAAAATTTCTATAAATTTTTGATGAATTAAAGGAATTCTGCTTGAACCGCCAACCAAGATAACGCCTTTAATGTCAATGGTTTCAAGGTTTAAATCTTCAATTAATTTTGTTGTAAGTGAAATTGTTTTGTTAATTTTTTCGGCAATTAAATGCTCAAATTCTTTGCGAGAAATTATAACATTCTTATAACTTTTTGCTGTATCGTTAAAAGATAATTCTTCCTTAGTTTTTCGTGCTAAAATTTTTGCCGTAGAAAAATCAATTTTTTCATCAATTTTCCCATAAATCTCTTCCGCCAAAATATCATCAAAATCATCACCGCCCAAAGCCGCGTCACCACTAACTCCAAGCACCTTAAACACACCGCGTTGCATCTTCAAAATTGACACATCAAAAGTGCCGCCGCCCAAATCATAAACCGCATAAGTGCCTTCAGAAGAATTATCTAACCCATAAGCAAGTGCTGCCGCTGTAGGTTCGCTGACCAATCGTAAAACTTCTAACCCCGCTAATTGTGCTGCAAATTTAGTAGCATTTTTTGCCGCTTCGTCAAAATAAGCGGGTACGGTAATTACTGCTTTTTTAACCGAAACGCCCAATTTTTTTTCCGCTAAATTCTTCAAATATTTTAAAATTTCTGCCGAAATTTCTGCCGCAGAATATTTTTTTTCACCAATTTTAATCAGTAGAAAACCCTTGTCATCACTGCTTTCGTCAAATTCAAAAGAAAATTTTTCACGAGAATTTTTAACATCAGAAAACCCTTTTCCCATCAATCTTTTTATCGAAGAAATTTTAATGAAATTTTTTGTCGCATCAAGCACCGCAACATTCCCCACACTAACAACATTCCCACTTTTATCAAATTCTACTACCGATTTATGCAATTCCCCACCATTTTCATCAGCAAAAATTTGCACTTTTTCATCAACAATCAATCCAACTAGCGAATTAGTTGTGCCAAGGTCAATGCCTACAACCACCTCACTTGTAGATGCTTCGTTATCTAGATTTTTTACTGGTTCTTCAATTTTTAAAAGTGCCATTATCGTAAATTATTTCTTCAAATCGCGCAAAATTTTATCAAAATATTTTGCCTTGATTAAAATTTGTGCAGCTGCTGTAAAGTCTTGATTATCAAGCTTCGCAACCGCATCATCAATTAGTAATTTTATTTTTGTTGTAAGATTTTTTTTCAACAAAACAATCTCATCAATAGTAAGTGTGGCGACAGATTCTTGAATTTCTAAAACCTCACCAAGTGTTGCTAAATCTGGTCGCAAAGCCCCGCCATCAACTTCAATATCAGTGTCGTTAAGTTGTAAAATATGGGTTGCGCGCTTTAGTGGATTTTTCAGAATTTCGTAAGCCTCATTCACCAAAATAGATTGCT